>CATWCG010000251.1:0-3505 GCA_958349165.1 uncultured Actinomyces sp.
GCGATGCTGACCCGCGTGGACCGCAAGTACGCGCTGGACGCCGCCACGGCCTCGTCGGTCCTGAGCCGCCTCCCCGAGGACACCCGGGTCCTCCAGATTGCCGGCCAGGTGTCCCAGGGCTACGCCTCCACCTACTACGACACCCCCGACATGGATTCGTACCTGCTGACCGCGCTCAAGCGCCGCCGCCGCTTCAAGGTCCGCGCCCGCACCTACCTGTCCACCGGTGCCTCCTTCCTGGAGGTCAAGACGCGGGGGCCGCGCGGACTGACCGTCAAGAAGCGCATGTCGATCTCCTGGGACGAGGCCGGGGCGCCTCTCGCGGGCGAGCGCCGTTCGTGGGTCGCGGGCAAGGTCGAGCACACGGGCTACGCGCACCTGGTTCCGGCGTTGGAGCCGATCCTGGCCGGATCCTACGAGCGCAACACACTGCTCCTGCCCGACGGAGCGGGCCGCGCGACGGTGGACACTGGCTTGACGTGGCGCTCGCTGCGCACGGACGGCACCGAGGTCGCACGCCCCGACCTGGTCATCATCGAAACGAAGTCGGGTGCGACCCCGTCCGTCGTCGACCACCTCCTGTGGGAGGGCGGCGTGCGACCCGTGAAAATCTCCAAGTACGGGACCGCTATGGCCGCCATGCACGACCTGCCCGCGAACAAGTGGCACCGCACGCTGCTCCGGTACTTTCCCGAATACGTGGAGGCCCCCGAGCTCGCGCGCGAGGCGCCCCTCGCGATGGCCGCCTGAGCGACGTCATACCGGCGCGCAGTCGTCGAAATCGCGCGACACGTAAGCGCTGAGCATAAGAAACATAAGCCTTCATCGCATGAAAGAGACAGACACATGAAAGCCCTGAAGAAGATCATGACCCCCGCCCGGACGATCGGCGCGATCGCCCTCGTCGGAACGTTGGCGCTGGGAGCCTGCGGCGCCTCGGGCGCTGCGTCCTCCGGTGGTGGCGCGACGAGCGCGACCACTGCCGTCGCGGCCGCCGGAACCAACGGCGACACGACCGCGCCGCCCACCGCGGCCGACGCCCTGGCCTCGAACGCGAAGGCCTCCTACGTGAAGGACAGCGACTGGAAGGCCTCGGACGCCGTCGACGTGACGCTCAGCGGCACGACCGCGACCTCCTCGTCCGACGCCGTGAGCGTGAGCGACGGCGTGCTGACCATCTCCAAGGCCGGCGTCTACAAGCTCAGCGGCTCCTTCACCGGCAAGGTCGTCGTGGCCGCGGGAGCTGAGGACCGGGTCGTCCTGATCCTCGACAACGCGACCATCACCTCGACCACGGGCGCCGCGATCGAGGCGACCAGCGGTGACGACCTCGTCCTGTCCCTCGAAGGCACCTCGACGATCACCGACGGCACCTACACCGGCACCGAGGACGCGAACGCCGCGATCTACGCCGACATGGACCTGACGATCACCGGCTCGGGCACCCTCAACGTGACCTCCGGCGCCTCGGACGCGATCACTTCCAAGGACGACCTGTACGTCCTGAGCGGCACGATCAACGCGACCGCCTCGGATGACGGCCTGCGCGGCAAGGACTCCCTGACCGTTGCCGGCGGCACCGTCACCGTGACCTCCGGCGGCGACGCCCTCAAGTCCGACCAGGACAACGACGACACCAAGGGCTACGTGTCCATCGTGGACGGAACTGTCACCCTGACCTCGGGCGGCGACGGCATCGACGCGTACACCGACGCGATCGTCACCGGCGGCACCGTGTCGATCACCTCGGGCGGTGGCGCCTCGACCGGCAAGCCCTCCACGGGCTCGACCAAGGGCATCAAGGCGCAGACCTACATCATCGTCGATGGCGGCACCACCACCATCGACGCCGGGGATGACGCCATCCACTCTAACGGCGCCCTGCGCCTGAGCTCCGGCACGATCACCGCCGCCTCCGGCGACGATGGCGTGCACACCGAGGTCGCGGCCGTCCTGGACGGCGCGAGCGTGACCGTCACTCAGTCGAACGAGGCCCTCGAGGGTGGCCTCATCACGATCTCCGACGGCACGGTCGACCTGACGTCGAGCGACGACGGCATCAATGCCTCGGGCTCGATCACGGTCGAGGCCGGCCTGGCGGCGACCGCCGAGTCCAGCTCGGACTCCGCGACCGCCACCGATACCACCACGACCACCACCGAGCAGATGGGCCCCGGTGGCATGGCTGACGGCGGCGGCTCGATGGAGGACACGGGCGAGCAGCTCACCATCACCGGCGGCACCGTCACCGTCAACGCGAATGGCGACGGCCTCGACTCCAACGGCTCGCTGACCATCAGCGGCGGCACGACGACCGTCTACGGTCCGGCCTCCGGCGCGAACGGCGCGCTGGATTCCAACGGCGCCATGAGCATCACGGGCGGCACGGTCATCGCCTTCGCGACGAGCGAGATGGTAGAAACGCCGACCACGACCGACGGCCAGGGCTGGGTCTCGGCCTCTGCGACCGGCTCCGCCGGGTCAACCGTGACGATCACGGACTCCTCCGGCACGGTCCTGGGCACCTACACCTCGCTGAAGGCCTTCGGTAACGTCATCTACTCGACCTCCGGCATGACCAACGGGTCCACCTACACGGTGAGCGTCGATGGTACGGAGACCTCGGCGACCGCCGGCGAGGGCGGGGGCATGGGCGGCGGCATGGGCCCCGGCGGCCCCGGCGGCCAGGGCGGTCAGCCTCCGGCGGGCGGCCCGGGTGAGGGCGGTCAGCCGCCGGCCGGTGGCCCGGGCGGTCAGCCCCCGGCCGCGCCCCAGAACTGACGGCCACATCCGATCGGCAGCCAGCCCCGACGGCGGTCAGAGCTGGCAGCCGGTGAGGCTCAGGCCTTCGGGCCGAACCTGAGAATCGGAGGGCCGACAGCAGTCAGTGACAACTGACGCCGCCATAACTGTGCCCCGCGTGTCGACAAACACGCGGGGCACAGCCGCGTCCACAACGGGAAGCACCGCCCACTCCGCTCCGATTGTCGGCGCCCAGCCCCGGCCTCGTCGATGGGCGGGAATACAGCCCGCGTCTGTAGCTGCGCCTAGCGTGCTGAGAATTTCTTCATCTCTTCCTCGTTGAGGTCGAGGCTGGGGTCGGGTTCGAAGCAGAAGGTGATGAACCGGTGGTCGTACTCGCGGGCGCCAGGCGTGATAGCGAGCAGGGTAAAGGTACCGACACCGTCGACGACGGCAGATTTGCCGATGGTGAGATCTGCATTGACCCACGAGTAAGGCCCTTGCCCATTTCCACCTTTGAGAGACGTGCGCTCCTGGTTCCGGTCATCTGGCGAAGAGTAGAAATAGTACGCCGGGTCGGTGTTTGCGGCGCGCGGACGCACGAGAGCCTCCTCCTGAGCCTTGAGGAGGTATCCGGGGCATCCGTCCGTTGCGGTCGGTGTGCTGGTCGGCGTGGGATCCGCCTGAGGCGTGGCGGGCGCGCAGGCGCCGAGGAGCAGGGACAGACCGACGCAAGTTGCCGCGACGGTGTACAGGGGCTGGC
>CATWCG010000252.1:0-3491 GCA_958349165.1 uncultured Actinomyces sp.
CTCCATACGCCGCGCTCTTTCGCGTAGACTGACCCCACGGCAGTAATCACGCGCCGCATACTGCGTCACATGGTGGACGCGCGTGCGTCACGTGGTATATCTTTGCCTGTTCGCCACAACGCAGGAGGGCCCCGTGTCACGAATCCGCCGTTTCAGCCTCGTCGCAGTTCTCGCAACGCTACTGCTCACCCTGGGCGCCCCCGCCTTCGCGACCGCACCGGTCACCACGAGCGGAATCGTCACCGACCCCGGCGGCTGGCTCTCCGACTCCGAGCGCGCGCTCATCGAAACCGCCGCACGCTCCGCGCGCGCGAAGGGCGTCTCCGTCGACGTCGTCATCGTCGACAACCTCTCGGGCATCGACGGCGTCGAATGGTGCCGCAGGACCCTCGATGCCTCCGGCACCTCGGCCGGAAACATCTTCTACTCCATCGCCTACAAGGCGCGGGTGGAGGGCTATTGCGTCAACGGGGGCACCATCTCGCAAAGCGCGCGCGACCCCGCGCGCACGGCCGCCGAGTCGAAACTGGCCAGCAAGCCCTTGACCTCTTCCGACGCCGCCGCGGGTGCCGTCGCCTTCATTAACACCCTCGCGAACAGGTCCACCACCTCCTCCAGCGGCACGAGCAGCTCGGGCAGCGGAACGCGCTCCACCTCCTCCGAGGGTCGGGGCAGCGCCATCATCATTCTCATTCTGATCGTCGGCGGCATCATCGGTATCGGGTTCGCCGTCTCCTCCTCCTCGCGTCGCAACGAACGCGCCGCAGAGCAGGTCACCCTCACCAGAACCGAAGACGCCGAGAAGAAGGTCTCGCAGGCCAACCGCCAGCTCCTCGCGGCAGACGAGCAGGTGCGCTCCGCCACCGACGAGCTCGACTTCGCGCGCGCCCAGTTCGGCATCGCCGCCACCGACGAGTTCGCCCGCACCCTGGAGGCCGCCCGGGCGTCCGTCGCGCGCTGCTTCGACACTCAAAAGCAGATGAACGACTCCACCAACCCGATCTCGCGCGCGAACCTGGCGACGAGCATCATGCGCGACCTGGGGACCTGCATGAACCCCCTGAGCGCCGTCCAGGCCTCCTTCGAGAAGAAGCGCAGCGAGCAGGCGACGCTGCCTAACCGCATCACCGAGACCCACGAACGCCTCATCGAGCAGCGCGCCGACCTGGAGCGCGCCAAGGCGGAGCTGGCGAGCATCGCGGGTATCTACCCCGCGCAGATGCTCGCCTCCCTCCAGGACAACCCCGAGCAGGCCGCCGCCCTGCTGACAACCGCCGGCGCCGCCCTGGAGGATGCCCAGCGGATGGCCGAGACGGACCGGGCCCGCGCGGAGAGCGCCCTCGACACCGCACACCGCGCCCTCATGATGGCCACGCACCAGACCGACGCGATCTTCTCCGCCAAGTCCGACCTCGACGCGATCCACGACCGCCTCGGCGCCGCCATCGGCTCCATTTCGTCCGACATCAACGACGTGTCATCCCTGAAGGCGGACCCGGCCATCTTCGACCCGCTCGTCGCCGACGCGCGCACGGCGATCTCCGAAGGACAGGCCGCCCTCCTCAACAACGGCGACCCGTTGGCGGCCCTCGAACACCTGCGCAGCGCGGAAGCAAACATCGACGCCGCGCTCGCTCCGCTGCGCTCCAAGCGGGACAACGACGAGCGGGCTCTGTCCGCCGCCCGCTCCCAGGTGTCCCTCGCCGAGTCCGCGGTCATGCGCGCCCAGCGCTACGTCCAGGGGCGACGCGGCGCCATGAACATGAACGTCCGTTCCACCCTCCACGACGCCGAGCAGTCCCTCGCGGTGGCCCGCGAGGCCCTGGGCAGCGACCCGAACGAAGCGACCTCCCAGGCATCGCGGGCGCGCACCCTCGCCGACCGCGTCATGGCCACTCCCCTGGCCCGACCCATGACGAGCTGGTACGACGAGGACGACGATGACGACGACCGCTCGAGCAGTTCCGGCTCCTCCCTCGGTGAGCAGATCCTGTGGTCGATCCTGTTCTCCAACAGCGGCAGCTCGCACTCGAGCTCCTCGTGGGGGTCCAGCTCGAGTTGGGGCGGCTCCAGCTCGAGTTGGGGCAGCTCCAGCTCCAGCCATTCCTCGGGCGGCGGGTTCTCCGGGAGCTCCGGCAGCTTCGGCGGCGGCGGGTTCTCCGGCTCCAAGGGCCACTTCTAAGCGCGTCGCACCGGCCGCGAGCCGCCGCCGCGCACCCGGGAAGCAGCGGCCTGCCCGCCTGAGCGCCCGCGTCGCGTACACTGACCCCAGACACGCACCGTGACGCAGCTTGCAACGCTGAGGCGACGCGGAACCGCTTCAGAGTGCGTGTCGTTCCGTTCACCACCGACCAGGAGGGCCATGTGACACTGATCCGACGCCTGTGCATCGGCGCCGTCATGATGGCAGCGATGCTCCTCGGTGGCGCGCCCGCCTTCGCGACCGAGCCGCTCACCACGAGCGGATACGTCAGCGATCCCGACGGCTTCCTGAGCGAGGAGCAACGGGAAACTATTGAGACCCCAGCGAAATCGTTTTATTCCACATACACCACGTACATCGACGTCGCCGTCATTCCCAACTTCTCCGGCCAGGAGCCATTAGCGTGGTGCGAGGCCACCCTCGAGCAATCGCGGAGCGCACAACAGGGCATCCTCTACGTTGTCGCCTACGAGAAGGGTACGAGCGTCTCCTGCGCGGGTTTGAAGCTAGCGAAAGATGCGAGTACCAGGCCGATGCTGGAAGGCGCGCTACGCGCCGCGCGTAACAAGCATAAAACCACCCCCCTGACCCCTGAAGAGGCAGTGGCGGGCTCTCGCACGTTCATCGACTTTCTACGCAGCGATTACGACTTCAGGGCACGCAACGCTGCCGAGAACAGCAAGAGGCGACAAGCTGAGGAGAAACGGCGCGAGGAGCAAAAGAAGGAAGAAAACAAGAGGAATCTCGTCGTTAACATCTTCATGTCTGCGCTCGTTGTGACTGTCATTGTCTCCAACCTATGGGTGTGGATCCGAAAAGAACGTGAGCTAGAGCAAGGGGTATCCCCCGCTGAATTCGAGGATGTCGCCCCTCCCGTGGACACCGTGAGGCGCGACGCTCTGAGGGCCGCAGCGGAAGCACGGCGGCGCCTGTCGGAGGCCGAGGAACAGGTGCGCGCCGCCGAGGAGGACTGGAACTTTGCTCGCGCCCAGTTCGGCAGCGCCGCGGCCGAAGAGTACGGTCGTCGCCTTGAGGCGGCCAAAGAGGCTGTCGCGCGCGGACGCGACACCCACACGCAGATTTGCCGTACCGTCGACTCCCTGGCCAAGAAGCGCCTGGCGGCTTCAATCACGAAGGATCTGGACGAGGTCCTCCCTCCCCTGGAGAAGACGCGCGCGGAGTTTGCGGCACGGCGAAGGGAGCGCTCAACGCTGCCCGCGCAGCTTAGTGAGGCTCGTGAGCGCCTGGTCGAGGAGCTCGCCGATCTGGAACGCTCGAAGGAAGAGCT
>CATWCG010000253.1:0-3491 GCA_958349165.1 uncultured Actinomyces sp.
CCGTTCTTCGACACTCTCCCACCAGCTTTCTGTCCTCGTGTCACGCTAGTCGCGACGCGGAGGGGCCCGCCGGCGCTAGCCTGCGGGCCCCTCCCCCACGGGTCGGCGATACTCACAATCTCCAGAGAGTCATGCTCATTCCGGTCGTTCCCGGCGCGCTCACTCCTCCGCCTTCTCGACCCCGGCCTCGTCGATCGAAGCGCGCTGCTCGACCGTCATCACAGCCTTCGCCTGACGGATGCGGTAGCGGCGGACCGCCACCACCTCAAGGCCCAGCAGCGACAGGATCAGGACTCCGGCCACCACCCAGGTGATGTACTCCCAGGTGTTGCGGGTGACCTCGGGCTGGCCGTTCTCGTACATCCACGAGTTGGCGACCGTGTAGAGGATGTTGTGCGAGGCGTTGCGAAGAGCGCTCACGCCCGCGGCATCCTGCACGTTGACCGTCGCGATCGGCATGTCGATCGTCGCGAGCATCATGTCGCCGCCACCCCGGGTGATCTGGTCGGCGTTCTGGTAGCCGTAGCCCGCGAAGTAGTCGGTGAGGACCATGCCGCGGAAGCCCCACTCGTCGCGCAGAACATTATTCAGAAGCGCTGAGTTCGCACCCGCGTACTCCGGGCCGATGTAGTTGAACGCGCTCATGATCGCGTGCGCGCCGCCGTCCTTGACCCCGATCTCGAAGGGACGCAGGTAGATTTCACGCATCGCCTGCTCGTTCGTCCAGGTCGCCAGCATGTGCGTGCGGTTGGTTTCCTGATCGTTGAGGGCGAAGTGTTTGAGGAAGGCGTACACGCCCCTCGCCTGGGCACCCTTGATCTCCTCGGCGACCAGCGTTCCGGCCAGGACCGGATCCTCCGAGAAGTACTCGAAGTTACGGCCCGCGTAGGCGTAGCGGTGCGTGTTCGTGGCCGGCGCGTACCAGCCGGACACCTGCATGTCGTGCGCCATCGTGCCAATCGCGTCACCGAAGGAACGCGCGAGCTCCTTGTTGAAGGTCGCCGCCACGGACACCGCGGACGGCAGGCCGATCGAGCCGACACCCGTGAAGTTGTTGTTCAGCGAGGCCGGGCCGTCCACGTCGGAGACGCGCAGCTTGCCGATCGAGGAGATCGCCGGGGAGCCGTAGCCGCCCTTGGAGATGAGTGTGTTCATTTCCTTGACGGTGAGCTGGTCGAGGAGCTGATCCCACGTCGGGTCGTCGTAGTCGAGGCCAGCGAGGTCACCCAGGACGAGGCCATTCCTGGCGCCCGTGGTGGGCATCGTCGCGCTGGAGTCAGCATCGGCGGCCGCCGCGTCATAATTCGAGGTCGCAAGGAACTTCGCCTTATCGGCCTCGCTCATCTCGAAGTTCGTGGGGGCGGCGGTCGCCTCCGCAAAGTTGGCGAAGTGGCCGGCGGACGACAGGTAGGTGACGTCACCCTTCGCGTCGTCGAAGCGGTTGGTCGCCACGACCTGGTCACCGTCGTGCGTGTTGTCCGAGGTGTCGAAGGTCTGCGTCGCGCCCACCGTGTACGTCTTCTCGTCGATGACGTCGTGCGAGTTGGAACGCGCGGAGATCTTGTAGTCGCCGGCCTCGAGCACGTAGGCCTTCGCGTTCACCGAGTCGTAGGAAGCGAGCGCGTCACGGTTCCACGTGACCGTCAGCGTCTGGGACTCGCCGGGCTCCAGCAGCTTCGTCTTCTCGTAGGACAGCAGGTTAGCTGCAGCCTTCTCGATGCCGCCGTCCGTGTAGGGCGGGTTGTCGTAGATCTGCACGACGTCCTTACCGGCGACCTGGCCCGTGTTCGTCACGGTCACGTCAACGGACATGGTACCCGTGGCCTCGTCGACCGTGATGTCACTCATCGACTGGGAGAACGTCGTGTAGGACAGGCCATAGCCGAAGGGGTAAACGACCGCGTTCCCGTAGTCGATGACGCCCTCAGCGGCGGCCGTCTCGTACCAACGGTAGCCGACGTAGATCGAGTCGTTGTAGTTCACGAAAGACGGCTGCGTCTGAGTGCCCTTGTTGAAGGGGTCATCCTGGGCGAACTCCGTCATGTTCGTGTACTGGAAGTCGCCGAAGTTGTTCGCCGCGGGACCCGCCTTGATGTCGCGGGCGAAGGTGTCGGGGGTCTTGGCGGAGGGGTTCACCTCGCCGTCCAGGATGCGGCCCAGCGCGTTGAAGCCCACCTGGCCGCCGGGGATCGCCCACACGATCGCGTCGATCTCCGGGTCGTCCTGGAGGTCGCCCAGCTGGAAGGCGTTGGCGGCGTTAATGACGACGACCGTCTTCGTCGAGGTCTTCTTCGCCAGCTCGATCATGTCCTTCTCGGGACGCGTCAGCTCGAGGTAGCCCTGGCCGTCCTCGAAGTCCGTGTACTCATCGGAGTTGTTCGTGTAGCTGAAGTACGGGTTGTTCGCCATCTCCTGGTTGACGTCGCGCGGCAGGTCGAAGCCTTCGCCGCCCGAGCGGGCGATCGTCACGACGGCGGTGTCACCGAAGGCGGTGGCGTTGGAGAGCAGGTCGTCGGAGTACTTGTCCTGCGTGGGCTCAGGCAGCGACCAGTCGGCCTTGAACATGCCGACCTCGGGGCGCTCAGCGCGGTAGGAGGTGTACAGGTTCGTCAGCTCATCGTTCGTGGTGAAGCCCGCGTTGTGGAGACCGTCCAGGAGGGAGGTCGTCGGATTGTCCTTCGACAGCGAGCCGGAGCCGGTGCCGCCGTAGATCGGGTTCGTCGACCCCCAGCCCCACACGTTGATCGCGGAGCCCTTGGCCAGGGGCAGGGCACCGTTGTTGTTCTTCAGGAGGACCATGCCCTCGTTCGAAATGTCGTTACCCAGTTCTTCGACCTGGGCCTTCGACGCGTCCGTCAGCGCGCCGGTGCCGGCAGCCAGGTCAAGCACCGTCTTAAAGCCGCCGTACATCATCGACACGACGGCCACGACGACGGCGATGAAAGCCGCGACCCACGCGGTCGAGCGGGTGAGCTTGCGGGCCGGTTTGCCCACCTTGAAAACAGCGAGGGAGACGATGATGGCGAGCGCCAGCGCCACGCCGATGACGATCAAGGGGACCTTGATCGACTCAACCATCTTCCACACATCAGACCAGTTGATGGAAAGCATTGTTGATGTCCTCTTTCAGTTCCGAAACCCTGCATCCCAGAGCCAGATCAGCTCCCTCGCCATCCCTGTATATGTCTCCATCGACGCGGGTCGCCGCAGACCAGGGGCAGATGGGAACCGCCACCACCTATTCAACCGCACGGTCGGCCCTGCGCGGTGGGGCCTCGTGCGTTCTGTCGGATTCGCCGCACAATCTGTCGCGTGGAGGGCGGTGCTGTCCCCCAACTGAGTTCACCCCAGTACACAAGACAGCCCGGGCCTCACCATGCTGCCGCCTGCCACGGAGGAGGCACGCCTCCCCCAGTTCGCGCTACCCGTCTGATTCTGAGCCGTCCCGGGTATTGTGGAGAGTGTCTTAGGCCGGATTGGAGGTTTGGGAT
>CATWCG010000254.1:0-3488 GCA_958349165.1 uncultured Actinomyces sp.
TCGGCGACCGCGCGCGGGGGCTCTCTCTCCCCCGACCTCACATGGGAGGGCTTCCCCGAGCAGACGGCCAGCTTCATGCTGACCTGCTTCGACCCGGACGCCCCCATCCCCTCGGGCTGGTGGCACTGGACGATCCTGGACATCCCCGCCTCGATGACCCACCTAGACCAAGGCGCGGGCGCCTCCGATCTCACCCTCGACGGCCCCGCGTTCCACCTGCGCGGCGATGCGGGCGAGGCCTCCTACTTCGGAGCCGCCCCGCCGGCTGGCGACCGCCCCCACCGCTACGTCTTCACGGTGCACGCGCTCGACGTAGACACCCTGGGGCTCGACGACGACGCGACCCCCGCCATGGCCTCGTTCGCCGCGCTTGACCACACGATCGCGCGCGCGACCCTCAGCGTCACCCATCAGGCCTGAGAACATGCTGCACATCATCTTCTGGGAGCCCGAAATCCCCGGCAACACGGGCGCCGCGATCCGACTGTCGGCCTGCACCGGATCCATGCTGCACCTGGTCAAACCCCTGGGCTTCGACATGGACGACGCGAAGCTGCGCCGAGCGGGCCTCGACTACCACGACCTCGCGCACGTCATGGTGCATGAGAGCCTGGACGACGCCCTCGCCCAGGTTCCGGGACGCGTGTGGGCGCTGACGGGGCACGCGACCTCCATGTATTCGGATGTCGCCTACCGGGACGGCGACGGCCTGCTATTTGGGCGCGAATCCGTCGGCCTGTCCGAGGAGGCCATGAATCATCCGCGCGTGCGCGAACGCGTCCGCATCCACATGCGCGAGGGGGTGCGTTCGCTCAACCTCGCCAACTCTGCGTCAATCGTCCTGTACGAGGCGTGGCGTCAGCTGGGATTCCCTGGCGGGGTATAGCGCCCCTCACCACCGAGGCCCGGATCGGATCGCTCCGCCGGGCCTCGTCTGGGCGCCTCGGGACAATGCCCGCGTCAGCTCGCCTTCCACGGCGGGCCCGAGCGCTCGGCCTGCTCGGCGAGCGAGACGATCCGGCGCGGATTCGAGCGCCACATCCACACAATGCCGATCAGCGAGACGACGAGGGGAATGTAGTAGAAATCCACCCCCATTCCGGTCCACGCAGAGCGTGCAGAGTTCAGCTCGTCGAGGCCAAGAGAGGCGACCCACAGAACGATCGGAACGGCGATCGACAGCGCGATACTCACCCAGCCAACCATGCGCATACGCCTGCCGTTGTGCGTCAGGGCAGTCGCTGCGACGAGGTAGTCGACGCCCGCCAGGAGGGCGACGAGCTGCGGCCCCCAAGGTTTGCCCTGCCCATGGAAAAGATCGACGATAGCCGTCGCAAAAATCCAGACACCGAGAACCCAAAACAGCGCGATAATGATGCGCCCGAGCCCCAGGGAGGGTGGGCGCTTGTCGCGAGCGCCGCCTTCGTCATGAGTCGCGTCTTGTGTGTGCACACGTCGATCCTACCGACAGGCCCGTCTCGATGCACCGCGTTCCGCCAGGAGACCCGGCCGCACGGGATCGTGTGTCCCGATACACCAACTCGGCACACCGACCTGTGGGACAGCGATGGGCAAACGTGGGACAATGGGCCTATATGGACCGTGAGGCCCGTCATGAAATCAACCATACTGAGCGTTCAGTTCATCAACGAGGAGTTGTCTACCTTGAGCGAATCGATCTACGACATCGTCATTCTGGGTGCGGGTTCCGGCGGTTACGCGACCGCCCTGCGCGCGGCGCAGCTGGGCATGAAGGTCGCCCTTATCGACGGCGATAAGGTCGGTGGCACCTGCCTGCACCGCGGCTGCATCCCCACGAAGGCGTACCTGCACGCGGCCGAGACTGCCGAGGCCGTGCGCGAGTCCGCGAAGTTCGGTGTCAACTCCACCTTCAACGGCATCGACATGGCTCAGGTCGGCAAGTACCGCGACTCGGTCATCTCCGGCCTCTACAAGGGGCTGCAGGGGCTGCTCAAGTCCCGCAACGTCGAGCTCATCTCCGGCTGGGGCCGCCTCGCCGACGCCAACACCGTCGAGGTGGGTGGCCAGCGCATCACCGGCCGCAACATCGTGCTCGCGACCGGCTCCTACTCGCGTTCGATCCCCGGCCTCGAGATCGGCGGACGCATCATCTCCTCCGACCAGGCCCTCCAGATGGACTGGGTTCCTTCCTCCGCCGTGATCCTCGGCGGCGGCGTCATTGGCCTCGAGTTCGCCTCCGTGTGGCGCAGCTTCGGCGCCGAGGTCACGATCATCGAGGCGCTGCCCCACCTGGCCAACAACGAGGACGAGGCCATCTCCAAGCAGCTTGAGCGCGCCTACCGCAAGCGCGGCATCAAGTTCCACACGAACACCCGTTTCGCGTCCGCCTCGCAGTCCGAGCAGGGCGTGCACGTGAGCACCGAGGACGGCAAGTCCTTCGACGCCGACGTCCTGCTGGTCGCTGTCGGCCGCGGCCCCGTGACCGAGGGCTTGGGCTACGAGCAGGTTGGCATCACGCTGGATCGCGGCTTCGTCATCACGAACGAGCGCCTGCACACCGGGGTTGGCAACATCTACGCGGTCGGCGACATTGTCCCCGGCCTGCAGCTCGCTCACCGCGGCTTCATGCAGGGCGTCTTCGTGGCGGAGGAGATCGCTGGCCTGAACCCGACTATGCAGGCCGATATTAATATCCCGCGCGTGACCTTCTGCGAGCCCGAGATCGCCTCGGTCGGCATGACGGAGAAGCAGGCCCGCGAGAAGTACGGCGATCAGGTGCGCACGGTCGAGTACAACCTCGCCGGCAACGGAAAGTCGTCTATCCTGGCAACGTCGGGTCTCATCAAGCTGGTCTCGGTTGAGGGCGGTCCGATCGTGGGCTTCCACGGCATCGGCGCGCGCATCGGGGAGCAGATTGGCGAGGGCGAACTCATGGTGAACTGGGAGGCGTACCCCTCGGACGTCGCGTCCCTGATCCACGCGCACCCGAGCCAGAACGAGTCGCTCGGCGAGGCAGCTATGGCGCTGGCCGGCAAGCCCCTCCACGTCCACAACTGATACAGCTTTATTAGGAGAACACACATGGCAACGTCAGTGACCATGCCCGCTCTGGGCGAGTCCGTCACCGAGGGCACCGTAACGACGTGGCTCAAGCAGGTCGGCGATACCGTCGAGCTCGACGAGCCCATCGTTGAGGTGTCCACGGACAAGGTCGACTCCGAGGTCCCCTCCCCCGTGGCCGGCGTCCTGCTGGAAATCCTGGTCCCCGAGGACGAGACCGTCGAGGTCGGCACCGAGATCGCTCGCATTGGCGATGCGTCTGAAGCTTCAGCAGCCCCTGCGGCTGCACCCGCAGCTGCTCCCGTCGAGACGCCGGCGGCCCCCGTTGCAGCTCCCGCCGAGACTGCTGGCGCCCCGGCCTCTGCTCCCGCGCAGGGTACCGAGGTGCGCATGCCCGCTCTGGGTGAATCTGTCACCGAGGGTACCGTCACCACGTGGCTCAAGTC
>CATWCG010000255.1:0-3480 GCA_958349165.1 uncultured Actinomyces sp.
ACCTGCCCCTGCCGGGGCGCGACGGCCCCTCCGAGCAGCTGCTGGACGAGCTCGTGGACCTCGCCCAGGCCTCGGGCGGTGGAGTGCTGGCCCTGTTCGCCTCCCGGCGCGGGGCGACGGAAACGCTGGATCAGCTGCGCGAGCGTACCGAGCTGACGGTCTACCTCCAGGGGGAGGAGACGCTCGCGCAGCTGATCCAGCGTTTCCGGGACGAACGCGACTCGTGTCTGGTGGGCACCATGTCCCTGTGGCAGGGCGTGGACGTGGCCGGGGAGGCGTGCCGCCTGGTCGTCATCGACAAGATCCCATTCCCGCGCCCGGATGACCCGGTCTCGCGCGCCCGATCGATGGACGTCGAGCGCCGGGGAGGAAACGGATTCATGTCCGTCTCTCTCACGCATGCGGCCCTCATGATGGCCCAGGGGGCGGGGCGTCTCCTGCGCTCGACGAGCGACCGCGGCGTCGTCGCGATCCTCGACCCGCGCGTGGTGACAAAGCGCTACGGGGCCTTCATTATGCGGTCCCTGCCCGCCATGTGGCCGACCACGGATCCCCAGGTCGTTCGAGGGGCCTTGAGGCGTTTGAACGGCGAGGGCGGTCAGTAGGTGGAAGAGTGGTTTCGCACACGCGCAAAGTCGTGTAAATTAACCGTTAGGCCTCCCACGACCTGCAGCGATGGAAGCGCCTGCTCACACTAGGAGAGACACGTGGAAAACAAAGCGCAGACCCTGTACCCCTCGAAGTCCTCTGGACGTCCCTCAAAGATCGCCATCATCGGTGCTGGCGCCGTTGGTACCGCCGTCGCGTACGCGTGTGCGATGCGTGGCGATGCTCGTTCGATCGTCCTCCAGGACATCAACAAGCCGAAGGTTGAGGCCGAGGCCCTCGACATGGCGCACGGCATCCAGTTCACCCCCGCCGGTTCCATTGAGGGTTCCGACGACGTCGAGATCGTGCGCGGTTCCGACCTCATCATCGTGACGGCTGGCGCCAAGCAGCAGCCCGGGCAGTCCCGCCTGGAGCTGGCCGGCTCGACGGTCAACCTCATGAAGAAGATCGTCCCGAACCTTCAGAACGTGGCGCCCGACGCTCGGTTCATGTTCGTGACCAACCCTGTCGACGTCGTCACCTACGTGGCACTCAAGCTCACGGGCCTGCCCCGCAACCAGGTCTTCGGCTCGGGCACGGTGCTCGACACGTCCCGCCTGCGCTACCTCGTCTCGCGCGAGACCGGCGTGGCCACGCAGAACATTCACGCCTACGTGGCCGGCGAGCACGGCGACTCCGAGGTCGCCCTGTGGTCCAGCGCAGAGATCGGCAACGTGCCCCTCTCGCAGTGGGGACCGACGCTGAGCGGCGGCGTCTTCGACTCGGCCCTGCGTAACTCCATTGCGCAGGAGGTCGTCCAGTCCGCCTACAAGATCATCGAGGGCAAGGGCGCGACGAACTACGCGATCGGCCTGTCCGCTGCGAACATCGCGGGCGCGGTCCTGCGCGACGAGCAGCGCGTCCTGACCATCTCGACGCTGCTCGAGGATTGGGAGGGCATCTCGGACGTCGTCATGGCCGCCCCGACGATCGTCGGACGCGACGGCGCGGGACGCGTCCTGAACCCGCCGCTGACCCTCAACGAGCGTGACGGCCTGACCGCTTCGGCCGAGCGCCTGCGTCAGGTGGCCCGCGACCTGGGCTTCTGAGCCTGTCACGTCTTCGCTAATGGCGCCGACCCCAGCCGGGGTCGGCGCCATTGGTATGAGTGGGGAATCAGAGGGAACGGATGACGGTGACGACCTTGCCGAGGATGGTGGCCTCGTCGCCGGGAATGGGGGAGTAGTCCGGGTTGTGGGGCAGGAGCCACACGTGTCCGCCCGTGATGGACAGTTCCTTGACGGTGGCCTCGCCGTCGATCATGGCGGCCACAAATTCTCCGTTGCGCGCATCGTTTTGGGAGCGGATGACAACGTAGTCACCGTCGAAGATTCCCGCGTCGATCATGGACTGTCCGCTGACCTCGAGCATGAAGAGGTCTCCGTGCCCCGTCATGGAGGTGGGCAGGTGGAACACGTCCTCGACGTGCTGCTCGGCCGTGATGGGCGAACCCGCCGCGATGCGGCCGACGAGCGGGATCGCCGTGCCCTCTTCCTCCACGTGCGAGACGGGTATTTCGATGCGGACGACGGGGGAGGGGGCGGGTGCCTCGATACCGAGCTCGCTGCGCGCCTTGTCGGTCAGGTCGAGGGCGCGCGGCAGGCCGGGTTCGCGGGCGAGGTAGCCCTGCGCCTCGAGTGCGTCGAGGTGGTGTTTGACGGTGGAGGGGGACGCCAAGCCGACTGCGGATGCGATCTCGCGCACAGATGGAGGGAATCCGCTGGAGTCGAGTTTTTCGTTGATAACTCGCAGAATCGCGCGGTGCCGATCGCTGATCGAACGCTCGGTCATGGGGGCTCCTCCGGGGTTGGTGGACGCAGATGTGCATGGGTGGTCGTCCACTGGTTACGTCAAGTTTAAGCCGAATCGGCGGGAAATGAAACATATGTTCGAGTGTGCCTCGACATTCGTTTCGCGCCGTGCTATCGTACAGGTGTTCGACGAACACATGTTCGATATTGTTTCCCTGGAGGTCGTCATGAGTGTTTCCTTCGCTACCAAGCCTGCCGTCTCGTTCCCGGCGCGTCGCTCGCCGATGCGGGTGGCGCAGGACGCGCCCCTGGCCACGGTTCGCGACATTTCCTCGGCCCCGTCAGCGCGTCGCCGCGTGGAGGCGCAGCGCGGCGATGATCCGTCGTTCCTGCGGGCTCCGGCCGCGCCTCGTCGTTCGGTTCGCTCCTCCCGGCGCGGGATCGTCGTCGGGACTCTCGCGACGCTCGCGCTGTCGATCGGCGCCGGTGCCCTCGGTCTGGCCCTCCAGCCCGCGGCGTACGACGGGCCGACGGTCGTGAAGGCGGCCGTCAGCGGCGACTCGGTCTGGTCGCTCGCACAGGGGGTGAACAGCGAACGTCCCCTCGAGGAAATCGTCTCGGATATCGAACGTCTCAATGATCTGAGCGGGGCCCTGCAGCCGGGCCAGCGCGTCGTCGTGCCCGTCCGGTGACGGTGACAGGTGGGACTCCTGTGACAGGTCAGTGCATGAGCGTGTACCGTTGAAGGGTGCACTGCCCTTTCTGCCATAACCCTGATTCGCGCGTCGTCGATACGCGCATCGCGGATGACGGCGCCTCGATCCGGCGCCGTCGCGAGTGCACGCACTGCAAGAAGCGTTTCACAACCCTGGAGACGTCGTCGTTCCAGGTTGTCAAGCGCTCCGGAGTCGTCGAATCCTTCTCGCGCAACAAGGTCGTTTCCGGCGTGAAAAAAGCCTGCCAGGGCAGGCCCGTCTCCGACGATCAGCTCGCCATCCTCGCCCAGCAAGTCGAGGAGATACTGCGCTCCACCGGCGTGTCCAACGTGTCGACCAACGAGGTGGGAAAGGCCATCCTGCCC
>CATWCG010000256.1:0-3454 GCA_958349165.1 uncultured Actinomyces sp.
TTCCAGGCCCAGGTCATCCAGGCGCGTGAACGCGCTCAGGTCAGGGCGATCAAAGATAGTATTGGCCATGTCGAGGTCTTTCAGATGGACGGTGTAGCAATCTCCATCATCGGAAGACCTCGACCCCTACCCGGCCACGACACGCCCAACCCCGCCCAACACCCCTACACCCTCAAATGCGAAGAGCCAAGATACCTGGCCCCAGCCACTGCGGAATAAAGTGCCCAAGCACCCACGAAGAAGACCAGGTTTTCCTGCCAGTCCCCGACGAAAATCTCGTGTGTGCGAGTACTGCGATAGAACGAGTTCGTGACAACAAGTAGTAATGCTGCTGCCCCGCTTGACAAGAGTCGTATCCACAGTGCCTTCACTCGCGGTTGCGGCCATCGTCGTGGCGGGTCAACTATCAAAAGAACCAGGCCGGTGAGGAAGGTTCCATAAAGCGGAAGAACCATCAAAAGAGTGCCAGCTGCGGAGAGTCCCGCGGCGGGGATATAGAAAATCCCGAAGCAGATTCCTATCCATGTCGTGTAGGTACGGATCGCGTCCCTGATCGTGTGAGCAGGTGTGCCAAATCGGGCGGAGCTGCTCATGAGCATGTGTCCTGCTACTACCGTGAAGACAATCCAACCGAGACCGAAAGATAGGAGCGTCTCACTCCAGTGTTGAGATCCATAGTGGGTGGAAGCAACTGCATCAAACGCGATGAGCATGGTGGCTGCAAATCCTGCACCCAATACTCGGATCAGTAATGCTCGCCAGAGCGGTGGCCCCCATGTTGATGGCCGATCAATGGCAAAAAGCAGCAGCCCGGCGAAGGGTGCAAGCCACAATGGAGTGTTCACCGGGGCGACTTCAGCAGTGAACAGCAGAGAACCGGGCACTACCGCGAAGCCGAGGATGAGCCCTACCCAATACACGTAGGTCCGAACGAATAGTTTTAAAGACTCAACCACTCACACCTCCCATGGACTTCAGTACCGGTATCATGACGATTCTACGGCGGCGAGGCGACCCACGGTCAAAGATGGCACCAACAGGGGCGGACGCCGCGTGCGTTCAGGCGTGAAGCCCGACCCGCTGGGCGAGAAACTCGCCGCCGGACGCCCCGCCACACGCCTGGAAGACCCGCTCAACGAACCCTTCGACTTCGCAGGTAATGACATTGGCGACGGTGCGGTGCGTGCCGGATACAGTCCGCTCGGGATCCTGATCTACGTGTGGACGCGCCGCCAATCGAGCGACATCAACGCCAGGGTCACCACCTCGCTGGAGGCACGCGGTGGAGATAGTTCGGCGTTCGCGTTGCAGGGGGGTGGCGATCAGGGCACGGTCTACGGTGACGGCACCGCCGAGACCCCTCAACGCTTCCCGCTCCCGCTCGTCCTGGCACATCGCACCTGCGAGCGTCTCGATACTGCCCAGGTCGAGGGGACGATCTGCGGGATCAACCCGGACGGCAAGGCCCAGGTGAGTGTGCGTTATGACGACACCGGTACCCCCGCCGCCGTCGAGACCGTCGGGTCTCGGTGCAGCATGAGGCGGGCAAGGATCTGGCCGTGTTGGAGCGTGAGGTGCGCTCGCTGATTGTGGCCCCGGCCTGCCAGACCTACCTACCCATAGACGAGCACACCGAGATTCTTGTGAATCCGTCGGGTCGGTTCGTTGAGGGCGGGCTGCGAACCGATACCGGGCTGACGGGCCGGAAGCTCATGGTCGACACCTACGGCGGGCTCGGGTCTCATGGTGGGGGTGCGTTCTCCGGCAAGGACCCATCCAAGGTCGACCGGTCAGCGGCCTACATGGCTCGCCTGATCGCTCGTACGATCGTTGACGCCGGGCTGGCCGCTCGCGTGAGTGGAGGGGGTGCGGTTCCCGGTTGGGAGCCCCCACCGGTGTGACGGGGGTGTTGTGGCCAGGGGTTCCCGGGCCACAACTATGCGTGAGAGTATCCGCCTGGCCAGCCTCGGCCTCGTCGGCCGGGGGCAACCGGTCCTCCCCGAAAACTCGCATGCAATTCCCCTTGGTCAGTTTTCGATATGCCCTGAAAACGTTGGAATTGCAACGATCAGATTTCAAAGTTTGAAAGAGGTGAGAGGGAATTGCATGCGACATTTGTGGGGAACCATGCGGGTGTACCGCGCATTCGCCGGGTGCTCCCAGGGCTCGCGGGTGCTCCCAGGGCTCGCCGGGTGCTCCCAGGGCTCGCGGGTGCCCCTACTTCCTCGGCCTCGCCGTGGATTCGCGGATGGTGAGGACCGGGCTGAAGGTCTGGCGTTGCTCAGGCTGCGGCGAGGATCTCGTTGGCGAGGTCGACGCCCTGTGGCGTGGCCAGGAGTGGGCGGTCCTCGGGGTGCTCGTTGAAGTGCCGCATGAGGGCGTCGAGGCCGGTGTAGGGGATGCCGATGCGCTCGGAGGAGATGCGCCACGGCCCGTCGTATATGTCAGGGTCTGCGTGAAGAATCATTGTTGGACTGCTGACGGTGTGGATGGTGACGTTATCCTTCCATAGGATGCTGGCGTCCCGGTCGTTTGAATCTTCCTCGACGGACAGCAGCTCCGGGAAGTGGAAGGAGATTCCCTCGGGGGTCAGAGTTGTCTTTTGCTTGTCGGTCAGGGCGATGACGAGGTCCTTGCCGGGATTGCGGCTGCACTCGAGGAAGGCCGTGGACGCAGCGGCGAACACATATATCGCGGCATGGAAGGGCTGTCCGGTCGTGAAACCCGCGGCCATCGTGCCGCCCGCGAAAGCGTAGAGCAGAAGTCCGGTCGTGATGAGCGCGATGGACTGGTGGTTGCCCCAAATGACGATGGAGCCGTCCTCGTAATGGGGGCGCGATGACCAGAATGGGCGCACACTTTGCTCGATGAGGTGGGGAAGTGCCGCGCACAGATACAGGGGGAACCAGATGAAGAGCAGCTGTAGTGGGCCGATGCGAATGAACGAGAAGATCCAGTACGCGCACACAGCCATGACTACGTTGAAAACGATGGCGACACCTGTGAGCTTCCACAAGTCTCGCGCCACCAGGTCCACGCCCCGGGGAGAACTATCGTGGGGTCTTCTCGCCAAAAATGAGGAAAGACGAGCCATGGTCACCACCCCACCTGTGCACCGGCGGGCTGCTTCCGAAGGGTGCAGAAAGGCTCGGTGTTCATGATCCGACGCTACCAGGAGTGTGACGGAGGCAGCAAGCATGAGCGCATGAAGCGACCCCGGCCTCGTCGAAACGAACGGCGCGTCACGACGAGGCCGGGGCCCAGCAAGCCTTTACCGCGGCAGTCAGCGGCCCGACGCGAGCGCCGCCCGGGCGACCTCCTCGAACGTGAGCGGGTCGCGGCCCGTCACGTCGCGCACGGTCGTGGACACGACGTCCATCTCGCCGCGTGCGATCGACGTGTAGGTCGACACCCACGAGTCGTACTGCCACTGGGCGGCCGGCCACTTCTTGCG
>CATWCG010000257.1:0-3453 GCA_958349165.1 uncultured Actinomyces sp.
GTGCAGACCCCCTCGGCCATACTGGCTGGATTGTGCTTGTTTGAGCAGAGGTGGTCTGCGTTTTGGGCACCGCTGTGGCTGTGGGCCATGGGTGACCGGGCAACGACTGTGTTTGCATCCTCCCATAAATCCCGTCGATACCGTCGATACCGCAGGTTCCGCTGAGCAACCGCACCAAATTTCGCATGCAATTCCCCGCAGGGTGTCCCGGGACGTGGCCTGAAAACCGCGGAATATCAACGTTCTGGTTTCAATGTTTGAAAGAAGCGTGGGGGAATTGCATGCGACATTGTGGGGGAATCATGGCTGATTGCAGCGGGAGGCGTCTTGCGGCGTCGTGGGTGTGGTTGCTGTGGGTGGTGTTTCGGGACGGTCTGCTACGCGAAAGTGCGTTGAGGTGGAAGAATCCGCGTGGTGGTGTGGGTGGCCTGGTCTGGTTTTGTGGACCGGGTGTTTTGAGGGTTGTTGGTTGTTATTGGTGGTGTTGTGTCCTTGTCCCAAAGCGCAGTCCACTTCGCTTGAAATGGGTGTTTTTGGCTGTTTTTGGTCGAGGTGGTCTACGGTTTGAGCACATCGGTGTGCTGGCTGCCCTTCGGTGCTTGCCCTGTGGGCCTGAGGTGACGGTGGGATCCGGGGCTGCGTCGCTCGCGGATAGGTTATTCGCTTGTGGATAGGTTAATAACCTATCCGCGTGTTCATTACCTATCCGCGTGACGCTGCGGCGCGCAGGCGCGCGATCATGTCGGGCACGTTGCGGGTGATGGCCGTCCACAGGAGCTGGTCGTCCATGTTCTGGTACCCCGAGTGCGCCGCGATGTTGCGGGTCGTGCGCAGGGCGCGCTTCTCAGAGGAAGTCAGGGCATCCATGTAGGGTGCGTACTCTTCGCGTTCCAGGAACGCGGCTAGCCGGATGATCACCATGCAAGCGGAGTCGTACTCCGGGCAATCGGCGCTGAAGGCCTCTGCGGGGACAGCGGCAACCCGTTCGACGCGATGGGCGATGACGTCGAGTTCGCGTAGGAAGTTCTCAGCGTCGAAACTGGGCGCGTGTCTGCGCGCCACTCGCGGCCGAGGCGTGAAGGAGGCGGACTCGCTCATAGTGCCACGGCCTCGTCAACGGCTGCTCTCAGCGCCTCGGGCACGTGCGTATCCGCGTGGACCTCCGTCGGGAAGCCGGTGAGTTCGCTGGTGAACGAGGCGATGTCCGCCAACTCGAATAGCGACAGGTTTCGGGTGGGCGTGCCGATCAGGTCAATGTCTGACTCGAATCCGTCCGTGCCCCGGGCGACCGAGCCGAAGACGCGGAGGAAACCGAGGCCTCGTTCCTGGGCGTAGCTGCTGATCGAGGACGCGTAGCGGGCGAGCGGCACGGAGGGGCGGTAGTCGGCGGCGCGGAGAATGCGTTCGAGCAGTTCGGCGGATACCGCACGCCTGCCGGACTCGATCTGCGCGAGGGTTGACTGGCTCATTCCGGTCATCCCCGCCAGCTCGGCCTGCGTGAGGGACGCGTCCTGACGTGCAGCGCGCACGAGGGATGGCGCGTCGTCACGATGAAACCGGCTCATGCCTCCATGATAGTGCACGCGTGCACTATTGGTGAAGCGGTCGTCGGTAGGTACGAGGCCGGGGCCTGCAGTCGTCCCGAGGTGGCCGACTCGGGTGATCGGACGGGAAAGAAACAACCGAACTGAGAGAGGGCTTCCCACATTTCGCATGCAATTCCCCGAAGGGTGTTTTGAGTCACGTCCTAAAAACCGCGGAATTTCAACGTTCTGGTTTCAAAGTTTGAAAGAGGTGCGGGGGAATTGCATGCGAGATTGTCAGGGAACTGCGCGCAGGAGGCACACGACAGCGCAACGTCACGCAGGCCCTCCGACAGCGCTACGCCGCGAGCCCTACGACAGCGCTACGCCGCGAGCCCCACGACAGTGCTACGCCGCGAGCCCCACGACAGCGCTACGCCGCGAGCCCCACACGCGCGCTACGCCGCAGGCGCCGCCAGCCATGCGTCGATGTCGGCCTTCCAGGCCGCCTTGCGCGAGGGTGAGGCCAGCGACGCGTCGATCGAGGAGCGCGCCAGGTCGGCCAGGGCGGCGTCGGACAGCCCGAACACGTCGCGCGCGACCTCGTACTGGGCGACCAGGCGCGAGCGGAACAGCAGCGGATCGTCGGCAGCCAGTGCAACGGTAGCCCCGGCAGACAACAGAATCGGCAGCGGCACCTGCGAAAAGTCCGTGTAGACGCCCAGGTGCACGTTCGATGTGGGGCACACCTCCAGGGCGATGCCCGCATCCACGACGGCGCGCAGCAATGCAGGGTCCTCGCTGGTGCGCACCCCGTGCCCGAGGCGGACGGGAGCCAGAGCGGAGACGACCTCGCGCACGGAGGACGGGCCCAGGAGCTCCCCGCCGTGCGGCACACCCACGAGCCCGGCGCGGCGCGCGATGCGGAACGCCGGAGCAAACGACGCCGTCGACCCCACGCGCTCGTCGTTCGACAGGCCAAAACCAACGACCTCGCCGGGGCCATCCCCAGCAAACGACGCGGCCAGGCGCGCGAGGGTGCGCGCATCCAGCGGGTGCTTCATGCGTGACGCCGCGACGATCACCCCGATATCGACGCCGGTGTCGCGCGAGGCCGCTCGGGCCTCGTCGATGATGATCTCGAGTGCCGGGGTGATGCCGCCAACGTAGGGGGCGTAGGACGTGGGGTCGGCCTGGATCTCCATGCGCACCGAGCCCTCGGCGGCGTCGTCCTCGGCGGCCTCGCGGATGAGGCGGCGCATCGCGGTCTCGGAACGCACGAGGTGGCGCGCGGAGTCGTAGGCGCGCTGGAAACGGAACCACCCGCGCCCGTCGGCCGGCATGGAGGCGGCGTCGATGTGCAGCAGGTTCGGGGGCAGGCGCACGCCCTGCGCGCGCGCCATGTCAACCATGGTGGAGGGGCGCATGGCGCCCGTAAAGTGCAGGTGCAGGTGGGCCTTGGGCAGGGTGGCGAGGTCGCGCCTGCCCGCCGGGGTGGGGCGCGGCGCCGTCAGGTTGGGGACAGCGGGCGCGTCCACGACCTAGTGCTCCCCGAGCCAGATGATGATGTCGTGGATCAGGCCGGGCCCCTCGGGCTCGTTGAGGAGCTCGTGGTAGGCGCCGTCGACGATGCGCAGGTGGATGTCGGCGTCCGGGTGCGCCGCGCGTGCCCCGCGCACGAGCTCGCGCGAACCGCGCAGCTCCGCCATGAGGTCGTGCGACCCGTGCATGACCAGGGTCGGAGTGCGCAGGCGGTCGGCGCGCCGCAGCACCTCCTCGCCCTGGAGGATCGAGGTCAGGCCCGTCAGGATCGGCACGCCGCCCTTGTAGGTGAGCGGATCCGCGTCGAAGTCGCGCTGAACCTCGGGGTCTCGAGACAGGGGGGAGACCGCCATGTCGGACGCCCCCTGGGCGACGATGAGGCCGGGGC
>CATWCG010000258.1:0-3392 GCA_958349165.1 uncultured Actinomyces sp.
TCGTTGTGGGTCTTGCGGTACTGGGTGAAGATCTTCTTCACCTCGGGGTTGTATTCCTTGCCGGCCTCGTGGATGGCGGTCTCGACCATGCGCCAGCCGCCGTTGGGCATCATTGCGCGCTTGAGCGGAGCGTCGGTCTGGAGGCCGACGATCACGTTGTCGTCCTCGCAGATGTAACCGGGCTTGAAGGCGTCGATGTCGGCCGGGGTGTCGGTGTCAACGTCGAGGATGCGCACCTTGCGCTCTTCGGAAAGGTACTTTTCCTCGAGGGTGTTCCAGACCCGCATGGTCTTTTCGGTGGGGCCAGCCAGGAACGAGGCGTCGCCCTCATACGGGGTGTAGTTCAGCTGGATGAAGTCGCGGACGTCGATCTCATCGCACCAGTTACCCTTGACAAAACCTTCCCAGGCTTTCTGGTCTGCTGTCGTCATTCTTCCTCTTCTCGGATTTTCCGTTTCCCTGTGGGGACGGTCGTTGGGAGCATCGCTCCGTCAGTGCGCCGGATTCCAGCGCTTGGGTCTATTGTCCTACGACCGATGGGGCGGGACAACCGCTTTTGCCTATCGACCTATGTTCTGTGTCTCAGGGGTGTGGGTCTTAAGTCTCCCACACTTCAATTGTAGGACGAAGGTCCCCGTAAAGAAAGTGGGGGCTTTGACCACATACACTGGTGTCAGTGCCCGTTTCACGAAGGAGAAAATTCCTATGTCTGCACCCCGTCCGGTCCTCGCAGTTGGCGTTCTTGGCGCTGGAACCGTCGGTAGCCAGGTCATTCGCATCCTGCAGTCCAGCCGCGAGGATTTCGCCGCCCGCTCCGGTGCCGAGATGGAGGTCCGCCGAGTCCTTGTCCGCAATGTGGATGCCCCGCGCGACTCCCCGATCGAGCGCGAGCTGCTGACGACCGACCCCGCCGAGGCCATTGACGGGATGGACCTCGTCGTCGAGTTGATCGGCGGCATCGAGCCGGCGCGCACGTTCGTGTTGCGCGCCCTCACCCAGGGCATCTCGGTCGTGACGGGCAACAAGGCCCTGCTCGCCGCGCACGGTCCGGAGCTGTACGAGGCTGCCGCCTCCAACGACGCCGACCTCTACTACGAGGCTGCCGTGGCCGGCGCCGTGCCCGTCGTGTACGGCCTGCGCGAGTCTCTCGCAGGTGACCGCGTGACGACGGTGATGGGCATCGTCAACGGTACGACGAACTTCATCCTGGATGCGATGAGCTCCAAGGGACTGAGCTACGAGGACGCTCTTAAGCAGGCGCAGGACCTGGGTTTTGCCGAGGCCGATCCGACGGCCGACGTCGAGGGACTGGATGCCGCCGCCAAGTGTTCCATCCTGGCCTCGCTCGCCTTCCACACCCGCGTGGGAATCGACGACGTTGCGGTTGAGGGCATCTCCAACATCACCAAGGAGGACATGGAAGAGGCCGCTCGTGTGGGCCACACCATCAAGCTCCTGGCCATCGCCGAGCGCCGCATCGGCGAGGATGGCCGCGAGGGCGTCGCGATGCGCGTCCACCCCGCCCAGGTGCCCTCGGATCACCCGCTGGCGTCCGTCGACGGCGCCTTCAACGCCATCCTCGTCGAGGGTGAGAACGCCGGGCGCCTCATGTTCTACGGGCAGGGAGCGGGCGGCGCCCCCACGGCCTCGGCCGTCCTGTCCGACCTCGTGGCCGCCGCGCACCACCGCGCCTTCGGCGGGCACGCGCCGCGCGAATCCGTCTACGCGCACCTGCCGATCCTTGACCCCGGCTCAACCCACACGCGCTACCAGATCCGTCTCCAGGTGGAAGACCGCCTGGGCGTTCTGTCCGACGTCGCCGGCATCTTCGCCCGCCACGGAGTGTCGATTCAGTCCGTGCATCAGCGCAACGACCAGGTGCCTGGCGCCTGCGTCATCGTCGTGACCAGCCACCGGGCTCGCGAGGCAGACCTGCGTGCCGTTGCCCGTGCGCTCGCCGTCTCCGACGCGGTGCGCGAGGTGACCTCCACGATCCGCGTTGAGGGTGAGTGACGTGCGCGTTCATGACGATTTCGTCGCCGTCAAGGTTCCCGCGACGAGCGCGAACCTTGGCCCCGGCTTCGACTGCATGGGACTGGCCCTCGACCTGTGGGACGAGGTCTCCGTTCACGCCACGACGGGCCCGACGTCGGTCGTCGTCGAGGGCGAGGGGGCCGACAATGTCGAACTCGGCGAGGGCAACCTGGTCGTGCGCGCCCTGCGCCTGGCCCTGGACCATGCGGGCGCGCCCCAGGTGGGGGTGCGCATGCGCTGCACGAACCGCATCCCTCATTCGCGAGGCCTGGGCTCCTCCGCCAGTGCGATCGTCGCGGGCGTGACGCTGGCCCGCGCGCTCATCGGCGACGCCGACGTGCTCGGACGCCAGGAGATTCTCACGATCGGCTCGCAGATGGAGGGCCATCCCGACAACGTCGCGCCCGCCGTCTTCGGCGGCGCGACGGTCTCCTGGATGAACGAGGAGACCAGCGAGGTTGGCACGCTGCGGTTGAGTCCGCCCGAAGGCATCGAACCGGTCGTCTTCATCCCGGACTTCGAGCTGAGCACGGCCACGGCCCGCGCCGCCCTGCCGCAGACCGTTGCACACGTGGACGCGCGCTTTAACGTCGCCCGCGCCGCCTCGCTTGCGGCCCTCCTGTCGGGACAAGCCCAGGCCAGCGGGGGAGCGGACCTGCACGCGCTGCTCATGGAGGCCACGCGTGACCGCCTCCACCAGGAGCAGCGGCGCGGCGCCATGGAGCCCTCCCTCGCGCTGGTCGATTGGCTGCGCGGCGCGGGATACGCGGCCGTCGTCTCGGGCGCCGGCCCCACCGTCATGTCGCTCGAGCCCGTGGGCGCGGACATCCGCCGCGACGCCGCGCGTTCCGGGTGGCGCGTCCTGCCGCTCGGCGTCGCCGCGTCGGGTGTGCAGATCACCCGCGGCTCCCTCGCGAAGGTCGAGTTCTGAACAGCCTGCGAGCTGTGAGTTTCTGCGCAAGCACCGCCAGTCGCGCCGTCTGATCGGCAGCGGGCTGGCGGTCTTGCTATATTTTCCCCAGGTCCGAGTCGACTGCTCGACTCCGGCCGTTGCGGTGCGCCTTCCTTGCGCATCTCCCTTATCAAGCTTTTCTTGTGCTTGAGCAATTCACCCGCCCGATATGGGCGCATTCCAGTAAGGATCCCTTCGTGAGCAACGAAACCCCCGCCGAGATGACGACCGCGTCGCTGTCGGCGATGAAGCTGCCCGAGCTCAAGGCTCTGGCCGCATCCCGCGGTCTCAAGGGCATTTCCCAGCTTCGTAAGCCCCAGCTGATCGAGCTCCTGAGCAACGATGCCAGCGCTCCGACCACGCCTGCCGCCGCTCCCCGCGACGAGGCCCCGGCCTCGTCCCAGGA
>CATWCG010000259.1:0-3383 GCA_958349165.1 uncultured Actinomyces sp.
GGTCGGCCTGGGGGGCTGGCGCCTGCGGCGAGGCGAGGGACGCCGGGGCTGCGATCGCGAGCGCGCACGCGCCAGCGAGCGCGAGCAGCGCCACCGGTTTCTTCGATGTCATCTACGTAACTCCAATGTGTTGACTCAGTGCCGATGGGACAGCGAAGCGAACTTCGACCTATCGGTTATCACACGGTACAACACATGGGACCACTCCGGCACGGGCCGCCAATGGATGGAAAGGAACCACCGACGAGGCCGGGGCCCGGGATCGCTCACGATGGAACGTTCCCGGGCCCCGACGATTGTGCGGCGTCAGCTCACCTGTGCCAGGCGCCCGACTCGTCGAACGTGTAGGTGCGACCGTTGATAACTTGCGTTCCGGTCAGCATCGCCCCGTCCGGTCCCAGGTAGTACCAGACACCACCCAGGTTCACCCAGCCGGTCACCATCGCGCCCGAGGCGTTGAAGTAGTACCAGGAGCCGTTCACCTGCGCCCAGCCGGTGCGCATCGCACCGTCCGCACCCAGGTAGTACCAGGTACCGCCCTGCGCCAGCCAGCCGGTGGCCATGACCTTCGTCGCGGGGTCGAGGTAGTACCAGTTGGGCCCGCCGTAGGTGGAGTCGCGCACCCAGCCGCCCACGAGGGCGCCCTCGGAATCCGCGTACACCCACGTTCCATCGGCGCGCTTGAGGAACCCGGTCATCATGTAACCGGTGGGGCCGAACTGGTAGTCGCGGCCATTGATGGTGAACCAACCGGCCGTCAGGTAGTCGGTCCCGTTCGCGCACACGTACCACCAGCCCACGGCGTCCTTGGCCCAGTGACCGCCCTCGGGGTTGGTGCACGGCAGCGTCACCCCGGGGTTATCGGTCGGCAGGGTGAGGGTCGCGGCCTCGGAGTGGTTGAGCCCGTAGTCCCATGCCAGCAGGTACGGGTGGGCGATGACGTCGCCGGAGCCGCCCTGGTCGGTCCACGCCTGGGCGATGTCCCTGAAGGGGATCTCGACGTGGTAGGCGCGCGAACCGTCCGCCGCGGTGGTCGCCTCGGAGTCGGTGAAGACGTGGCGGTAGAACCACAGGCCGTCGGCCGGATCGTGCAGGTCGATTGCTGCCAGCGGCGACGCGTCCGTGACATCGAAGGACAGGACAGTGTCGGTGCCCTCGCCCTTGTACTCCAGGTTGGAGACGACGGGCGCGGCCGTGTCGATGCGGAAGTCGTAGGAGATCGACTGGTCGGCCTGCGAGGGGCCGTCGTTGTGCGCGGAGAGCGTCAGCTTGTACGCGCCGTCGGGCAGGTCCTTGTACGCGTCGGAGCGCAGGTCCAGGCTCGTGGGATCGTGGCCGTCCTCGACCCAGGTCATCGTGCCGGTGCTGGGGTTCACGCCGGACTTCCAGGCCTGGTGGGTCACGAAGGAGACGACCGTCTCTCCGGCTGCGTTCGCGTACACGGTGTTGAGCGTGTGGACGCTTCGTAGGGTGCCGGTGCGCGGCTGGAGGACCGTGGGGGCGCCCGAGGCGTCCGAGCGGGAGATGATGTTCTGGCTCGGGTTGGGCGCTCCGCTACGATCGGCGTCCTTGACCAGGGGGTTGTATCCCAGCTGCTGGCCCGTGGCGCCGTTGTAGACCCAGGAGGCGAGCGTGTGAGCCCCGCCCTGCGAGGCGAGCGCGTCGAAGATGGGCGCCTTGCCCCAGTCGCCGTAGAAGCCCATGTAGGGCACGGTCAGGTCAGGCTGAGACGCGGTCTTCGAGGTGAGGCGCACGAAGCCGTCGAGGAACGTGCCGTTGGGCGCGTTCTGCGCGACGTAGGAGTCGAAGGCGGCGCGAGGCGTGACGTCCACGCCCACGGTTGCCTCGCCCGAGGCGGGGACGGTGATGGTCGCGCCCTCGCCGGTGCCGCTCACGGCCGCGCCGGAGTAGGCGATGTCCACGCCCGCGCCTCGCCAGTCGGTGGAGTGGCCGGTGAAGAACCCATCCTCAACGATCTCGGAGAGCGCCTGGGAGCTGAGCTCGTAGGTCGCGGGCGTCGCGCCGAGGTTGTGGAGGGTGACGTCGAAGTGCCATCCCTTGGTCCCATCCCCCAGGTCGGCCTTGGGTCGGGAGGGCTCGGCGGCACCCACGACGGAGGGGTACACGGACGAGGTCGTGGCCGCCAGGACGTTCGTCAGACCCGAGCCCTGCTTGCGCGGGGAGTACGGGGCGCCAGTGTCCTGGAGGGGGTCGGCGATGGGAGCGGCCGTGCCCATGATGAGGTTCTGGACGACGTCGACCTTGTCGCGTGCGCTCATGGACGCGAACAGCGGATCGTTCTGGACGCGCTGCAGGACGAGCGCGCTGACGCCCGCCATCTGCGGGGTCGCCATCGACGTGCCGGACATGAACTCGTAGGTGCCTCCGGGCACCGACGAGTAGATGTTGCCGCCGGGGGCGGCGACCTCGGGCTTGAGGCGCAGGTCGGGGGTGACGCCCCAGGAGGAGAAGCTCGACATGGAGTACTTCGAGCTGGGGGCGATGACCTTTCCGGGGGCGACGCTCAGGTGGTGGTCGGCGGCGGCCAGCATGGCCTCGCCGTCCGCCTGCGAGATGAACGCGGCGGGCACGCCGTCCGTGGCCAGGCTCATGACGACGAGCGAGTCACCGGGCACGTTGTTGTAGACGATGAAGCCGGCGGGCTTGGAGCCTGCGATGTTGTTGAACTTGGTCTGGAAGGTGAGGGAGCCTCGCTTGACCAGCACGATCTTTCCGGCGAGGCCCTCGGGGTACTTGGCCTTGAGCGCGGCGCCATCCTCGGCCGAGCCGATGCCGCCGTCGACGTATTCGAAGGGGCCGCCGGTCAGGTCGGACAGGTCGGGCATCTTCTGGCCGTCAGCGCCCCCGGCCCGCTGGAAGGGAATGTCGCGGTCGCCGACGGTGAAGGCGCTGTGCGCCAGCGAGTTATCGACCGAGGCGACAGAGACCACGGAGGAGTAGGTCGCCGGCTCGCACTGGGTGGAGGAGTCCGGGTCGGACGCGAAGGGCAGGTTCTTGCCGGAGGTATTGCCGTATCCGGCCGTGTAGTGGTTGCCGGCTGCGGCGTTGACGGTGATGCCGGCGTCCTGCAGGCTCTTGAAGACGGTCGCGTAGACCGAGTCGGCCTCGTTGTCCATGCCTCCGAGCTGGCCGAGCGACAGGTTCACGACGTCGGGGTGCAGGACGACCATGTCGTCGAGGGCGGAGAGCAGCCCGGAATCGGTGATGTCGCCCTCGGCGCTGCGCGCGACCTTGGCGACGATGATCTGCGCGTCGGGCGCGATGCCGACGATCTCGCCCGCGTTACCAGCGGTGATGCCGGCGACGTGCGTGCCGTGCGATCCGGCTTGTCCGGTCGGCGAGGCGTCCGGGTCGTTATCCGC
>CATWCG010000260.1:0-3348 GCA_958349165.1 uncultured Actinomyces sp.
AGATGGCCATCAACTACGGCTACAACCGCTGGCAGGACGACGTCATGATCTCCACGGTCATCGCGATCATCATCATCGTCCAGGTCATCCAGCTGATCGGAGACCTCATCTCGCGGGCGGTCGACCACCGCTCGCGCTGAGGCGCACGCACACCCCTGTCCACCCGAGGCCACCCCGGCCTCGTCCCATCCCATCGACGACCACAGAAAAGAGAAACATCATGCGTCATCGCTCCTTCGCGGCCCTCGCGCTGGCCGCCGTTGCCTCCCTCGGCCTGGCAGCCTGCGGCGGCTCGGGCTCCACCTCCTCCGATGCGTCCGGCTCGTCCTCCGACGTCGTGACCCTGACCGTGGGCGCGACCCCCTCGCCGCACGCCAAGATCCTGAACTACGTCAACGACAACCTGGCCGCGGACGCGGGCATCAAGATCAAGGTCGTGGAGTACACCGACTACGTTCAGCCCAACACGGCGCTCAACGACGGTGAACTCGACGCCAACTTCTACCAGACCGTCCCCTACCTGGAGAACGCTGAGAAGCAGGCTGGGTATGATTTCGAGGCCGGCGCGGGCATCCACCTCGAGCCCCTCGGCGTCTTCTCCCAGAAGCACAAGTCCCTGGACGAGCTGCCTAACGGCGGCACGATCGGTATCATCTCCGACACCTCCAACCAGGAGCGCGCGCTGCGCCTGCTGGCCACCCAGGGCCTCGTGTCCATCCCCGAGGGTGAGGGCGACGTCAATGTCAACACCGTCACGAAGCTGAAGGACTTCTCCTTCAACGAGGTTGAGGGCCCGCAGCTGGTCCGCTCGCTCGAGGACTTCGACTTCGCGGTCATCAACGGTAACTTCGCCCAGGAGGGCGGCCTGAGCCTGAGCGGCGACGCCCTGGTCGTCGAGTCCCCGGTCGACAATCCGGCCGTGAACGTCCTCGTGTGGAAGGCCGGCTCCGACAAGGCCGCCGCCATCGCGAAGCTCGAGGAGCTCCTGCACTCCGATCAGGTCAAGCAGTACATCGAGTCGACCTGGTCGGACGGCTCGGTCATCCCGGCGTTCTGATCGACGAGGCCGGGGTGCGGTCGGGCGGACGTGGCGCGCCGGGCGGGCGTGAGTGACGCCGGGTCCCGAGATCGGCGCCGCGCGCCGGGCCACATGCCGGGCCGCGCGCCGCGTATCGCGCACTGGGCGCCGGGCCTTGAGTGAGCACAGACGGGTGGGCCCCGGAACCCATGGGTTCCGGGGCCCACCCTGATGCCGCCGAAGCGGTTGTCATCAGTTGGTGCGAGCCTCGAGCGGGAACTCGGCGTCCGGCTCGTGGGTGATGCGGTTGCGCATGTCGCGGCGGAAGACTTCGATGACCCACAGCCAGATGATGTGGCCGAAGAATTCGGAGAAGTGTTCCGCGAAGGGCTGGTTCCAGGGCGCCGGGACGGTGCCCATGAGCGGCATGAGGACGACGTGGAAGGCCACGTAGACGAAGATACCGAAGGCGGCGCCCTGCCAGAGCTTGATCTGGGGGAAGCGTTCGGCGAGCACGCAGTAGATGATCGCGAAAGCGATCGAGAACGCGAAGTGGACGATGAAGGACACGTAGGGGCGATCGCTGTTGCCGTTGAAGGTGTAGGTCAGGTGGGTGACGCTCTCCGGGACGCCGAGCTGCTGGAGCAGTTCCTGCGGCGGGTTCGTCGCGTTGCGCTCGGGCGTGCGAGGGGGCAGTGGCACCTCCCATCCGAACTTGACGATCGCGGAGACGATGCCTCCGAGAACACCTGCGAGTGCTGCGACGCCATACCTGCGACGCTTGGGATTGGTCTGAATCAGTGCCATGTGTCAAGCATCTGACGTGATTGTTGAATTTTCGAGGTGTTCGCACAGTAAGCGGTCAAGGTCACATTTGTGCGCGAACTGCGACAATGCCTGAAAAATAGCCAATTTGGTCAATTATCGCGGCTTGTTGACGCGGAAAATATCCGGGTGGGGGAAGGACCTGAGTCCTTCCCCCACCCGGAGTCGTTAGTCGGCGCGCCGCCCCGTGAGCGCGGCGCGCGCGAAGCGAATCAGTCGACGATGCCGTACAGGCGGTCGCCCGCGTCGCCCAGGCCGGGCACGATGTACGACTTCTCGTTGAGACGCTCATCGACGGCTGCGACGACGACGTTCACGTCGGCGCGATCGCCGATCGCGGCCTCGAGCGTCGAGATGCCCTCGGGGGCGGCCAGGATGCACACGCACGTCACATCCTTGGCGCCGCGCTCAAACAGGTAGTTCGTCGCGGCGACCATGGTGTGGCCCGTGGCCAGCATCGGATCGAGGACGAAGCACTGGCGACCCGACAGGTCGTCGGGCAGGCGGTTCGCGTAGGTCTCGATCTCCAGGGTGTCCTCGTCGCGGCGCATGCCCAGGAAGCCGACCTCGGCGGTGGGCAGCAGGCGGGTCATGCCCTCGAGCATGCCCAGGCCGGCGCGCAGCACGGGAACGACGATCGGGCGCGGCTCGGAAAGCGTGAGCCCCACGGTCGGCGCGACCGGAGTCTCGATGGGGGTTTCGGACACGGCGACCTCGCGGGTCGCCTCGTAGGCGAGCAGAGTGACCAGTTCGTCAACGAGCTGGCGGAACGTCGCCGATGGCGTCTGACGATCGCGCAGGACAGTGAGCTTGTGGGCGATCAGGGGGTGATTAGCTACGTGGAGGCGCATGTTTATAGGCTACCCCCTACGCGCGGGGCCGTGCACTCCGGTACGGGGGACGAGGTCGTGGCTGTGTCCGCGTGCAGGTGTCGGACCGAGGGAGGTGACCTCGTGATTCGGGGGCGCGAGGTGACAAACACAGTCGCCACACGAGCCCCACACGTATCCACCCGTTTCAGTTACCCCATTGCTGGTTTGGCCGGTAAGCTAGAGGGGTGACAGTGAATGAGCAGTATCGCGAGGCCATGGGCAAAGCCCTGTTCCTCGCTAACCGCGCCCGCGAGACGGGGGACGTCCCCGTCGGAGCCGTCGTCGTCGACGCCGACGGCCACATCATCGGCCGAGGATGGAACTGCCGCGAGGCCGACCACGATCCCACAGGTCACGCCGAAATCATCGCCCTGCGCGAAGCCAGCCGAGCCCTCGGCACCTGGCGCCTGAGCGGCTGCACGCTCATCGTCACCCTCGAACCCTGCACCATGTGCGCCGGAGCAATCCTCGCCTCGCGCATCGACCGCGTCGTCTTCGGCGCCTGGGACCCCAAGGCCGGAGCCGCCGGATCCCTGCGCGACGTCCTACGCGACGCACGCATGCCCCACCCCACAGAGGTCATCGGCGGCGTCCTCGCCCAGGAAGCCGCCATGCAGCTGCGCTCCTTCTTCC
>CATWCG010000261.1:0-3343 GCA_958349165.1 uncultured Actinomyces sp.
GGCTGCGGGGCGGGCGCAGGATCCTCGCCGGGATCGACCAGGCCAAGGTAGGCGGCGTCCACGCGCACGAACTCGATGTTCTTGTAGCCGCCGGACTCGTAGAGCAGGCCCCAGGTGCCATCCCCGAGGGGGTGGAGCGTGGAGTAGGCCATCTCGCCGCTCTCGAAGACCGTGCCGTCGTTCCAGGTGAAGCCGTCGTCGTAGGAGACGCGGATCGTGCCGTTGGCGCGGGCGGAGGAGGAGTCGGCGTTGGAGAAGAGCAGGATGCGGGCGCGCGCGGAGCCCTCGGGGGCATCCGGGTAGGCGCGCACGATGGAAGCGTTGTTACGCGGGTCCGTCAGGTCCCAGTTGTGGCGGAAGGGCCCCCAGGTCTGCCCGCCATCGTAGGAGATGGCTTCGAGGCGCTGGCCGGCGGTGCCCTGCGTGCGCGAGTTGAGCAGGAGGCGTCCGTCGGAGAGCTCGACGACCTTGTTTTCGTCCGCGCTGCCCTCGGTGGGGGCGCCGGGCTTCCAGGTCGCGCCGTGGTCGTCGGAGTAGACGGAGACGGCCATGAGGGAGGTGGAGCCGGAGTTGGCGACGGCGTATTGCTGGATGAGGCGCCCGGCGTGGGCGCCGTAGCGCAGCTGGATGCCCTCGCCGGAGGAGGCGAAGCGAGTGAACCACTCGCCGGTGTGTCCGGCGGTGACCTGGTCGGTGATCGTGCGGGGGTTGACCCAGGTTTCGCCGTTGTCGTGGGATTCGACGACGTGGGCGTGCAGGATGTTGCGCGCGGCGGGGTCGGTGCCCAGCTGAGACTGGAAGAGGCCGGCGTCGTAGGACTTGACGGAGAACAGGAAGATGGTCCCGGTGGTGCGGTCAACGACGAAGGAGGGGTCGGAGTAGCCGACCTTCGCGGCGCCGGGTGTGCCGGCGAGGGCGGTCATAATCGGGGTCCAGGACTTGCCGCCGTCCTTGGAGAGGCGGTAGACGATGGAGTTGGCCTGGGGCGCGTCCTGGCAGGTGTCGGGGCGGCCGTCCCACGCGGCGATGATCCAGCCGTTGGTGGCGGTGGTCAGCGCGGGGATGCGGTGGCAGTTGAAGCCGGCGAGGCCGGGGGACGCGAGGCGGACCTTGTCTCCGATCGCGTAGTCGGTCGGTGTTTCGAGCGGGTCGGGCGCGGCCGGTCGAGTGCCCGCGGCGACGGTGATGGCGTCGGTGGCGGAGACGATGTTACCGGCGATGACGTCGGTGCCGTTGCGGTCGCGGGTCGCCGCCCAGGTCGCGGAGGGGGCGAAGGAGCCTGCCGCGACGTCCTCGGCGGTCACGGTGTGCGTGGCGCTCGTGCAGGACTTCGTGGTGTGCGCGGCGAGGTTGTGCCAGCGGCAGTTGGGGGCGCCGGTCGTGAGGACGCCGGAGAGGTTGGACTCGACCGGGAAGACGGTGAGCGCACTGTCCGTGTTGTTGGTGTAGGTGAAGGTCACGGTCACGACGTCGCCGACGTACAGGGTGTCCCCGACGTCGTCGGTGCGCGTGGCGGTGACGCTGATGGGGGCGGAGCCTTCGTCGGTTGCCGAGGCCGTGGCGACGGCTGCGTCGCCGGTGTCACTGGAGGGAGCGGCCAGGGAGGGAGACACGAGGGTCGCGCACAGTAGCGCGGCTCCCGTGGCTGCCGCGAGGGCTCGCCCGTAGTGGCGGAGGGTCATCGTTGGTCCTTCTGGGGAGGGGTGTCAATGCGCGGTGGTTGAGTCGAGGCTCACCCTCCGCAAGATTCATCATACAAATTTAGATGCTGACTAACCACTTATACGAGATACATCGCCCCACCTGTCGAACCCATTTACTCACAAACCATACCGATGAGGGCCCTCATGTCACTCCATCACCCCCTGACCTTCCCACCGAAAACCAACCGACGGTAAGCCTCCTCGAGGCGGTCCACACAGGCATGGATGTCATACCGAGCGCCGATGTCCCGGTAGCGGCGCGCGTCGCGCTGCCGCCCGGCGGGCCCTCGATCGATCCAGGCGTCGATCGCGCGGGCGAGCGCACGAGCATCCCCGGCCTCGAACACGCTGTCCTCACTGAGGGCGAATTGACTGGTCGCCGTCAGCGGCCCCCGAGCGATGACGGGCACGACGCCATGGCGGAGCACCTCCAGGGCACTGAGCCCCTCAACCTCGATGCGCGCCGCATGCACATACAGGTCACAGCTCGACGCTTCGCGCGCGAGCTCGTCCGCGCTCATGAAGGCGAAGCGGACCGGATGAGCGATCACCCCGCGCCGCAGGAGACGCCGAGCCGAGGCGCGCAGGGAATGCTCGGTCGGGCCACGGCCAGCGAAAGTCAGCTGGATCGAGCGCGCGTGAGCGCTATGGCGCAGGGCTCGCAGGATTGTCGCCTGGTCTTTTTCGCGCGAGTACCTCCCGACCACGAGGACGCGAACGACAGCAGACTCCCCCGCCTCGCGCCCATCGGCACATACCCCCTCGCCGAGAGGCACGCCGTTCGACAGGAGCAGCAGGGGCGCTCGCACACGCAGCTTCGACACTCGTTCATACACGGAGCGCGAGGGACACTGAACGAGGTCACTGCGATTGAAGATCGTCCGTTTCCACAGCTCAAGGATCGCCCGATTAAGCAGGAGAGCGCGGTCCAAGTAGACCGAGGCCGTTAGGTTCTCGGGGTGAATGTGATAGGTCGCAACGACGGGCACGCCCCTCCTGCGCGCGTAGTGCGCAACGACAGCCTGCAGGTAGAAGGGCTCCTCGAGATGGACGACGTCCGCCCAGGCGAGCGCACGCTCTATCTCGCGGCGTCTCGCGCGCGCGAAGGCGTAGCCCTGTGAGGCAATGAGCGGATCAACGAGGGGGATGCGCAGGGGCGGCAGCACATACTCGGGCATTCCAACACCGCAGTCGTCACCATCGCGGGGCAGCGCCGAGAGGACGCGCACGTGATGCCCGCGCTCGCGCAGGAGCGTGATCGTCCGCCGCGCGGAGGCGGCCAAGCCATTGCCGCGCGTGTACAAATCATTGACAACGAAGAGGATTTTCAGTGACCGTTCCACAGCCCCTCCCGAGCGACCACACCGCCATTCTAAGCAGACCCACTGGTCAGCACGGAGCCTTTCAACACATCACGACAACACGCCCATATGTAAGCCATCACCATCGGTTGCCCACAACATAGTTACCGGTAAACTTAGTTTGTCAGTATATATCCCATAGGAAGAGAATGATGCGCCCCTCCCGTCGTACCCTGGCCCGCGCGGCCTGCGCTGCTCTGGCCTCCGCAGTCCTGGTTGCCCCGATGTCCACCGCCAACGCCACGCCGATCACCGGCCCGACGCCCGCTCCCAGCGCGA
>CATWCG010000262.1:0-3319 GCA_958349165.1 uncultured Actinomyces sp.
GGGCCAGGTGGTCTTTGAAGGGTTCGATTCCGCGCCGCACGACGAGCGCGTGGAGCGTGTGGTCGATGACGGTGAGGGCGACGATGTCGACCGCGATGGGGATGGTGAGGGGTTCAGTCATGGTGTCAGCATAACCTATTTGTGTCGAGTTGACATTAATTGTTGAGGTGAGTTATCGTCATAGTGACACAAACAAGTGGGTGACCACACGACCAAGGAGCCATCATGGGAACTCTTCACCACCACCCCTTCTTCATCCGCTACCAGGGCGGCGCCGGAGACCACGTCGTCCAGATCCGCGCCGGACGCACGCTTCGATCCGGCGTCGGCCAGTCCTTCTGGCTGCGAGCCGGGCGCTGCGCGCTCGCGGAAGTGCCCACCGCCAACCGCGCCCACAGCTTCCTCGTGCAGGCCACGACCGCCGACCAGCAGAACATCAACGCGCAGGTCGCCATCACCTACCACATCGAGGACGCCGAAGCCGCCGCCGAACACTACGACTTCGGCCTGTACCCGCGTCAGGCGGGGGCCGACGCGCAGGGGCTGTGGCAGATCGACGAAACCGTCACCCGCATCGCCCACTCCGCCCTGGCCTCGGCGATCGGAGGGATGACGCTCACCGACGCTATCAGCGGATCTCTCGACAGGGTCGGCTCCCTGCTCGTCGGAGCCTTCGCGGACGACGACCAGCTGCGCGCCACCGGCGTGGCCGTCGTCGACGCGCGCCTGCTGAGCCTTCGCCCCGACGAGGGCGTCGAATCCTCCCTGCGCGCCCCGCTCCTCGAGCAACTCCAGGCTGAGGCCGACCGCGCCCTCTACGAACGCCGCGCCCTCGCCGTCGAGCGCGAGTCCCAGATCTCCGAAAACGAGATGCAGTCCAAGCTCGACCTGGCCCGCAAACGCGCCGACCTGGTCGACCAGGAGGGGCACAACGCCCGGCGCGAGGCCGAGGAAAAGGCGGCCGCCGACGCGATCGCGGTCGAGGCGGAGTCGCGTCGCATCGTCGAAAAAGCCAAGGCCTACGAGGCCGACTGGAACACGGCGGGACGCGCCCGTATCGGCAACGACACGGCGTACATCCAGGCCCTGGCCGACGCCGGACCCGAGGTGGCGCGTGCCCTCGCCCTGAAGGAGATGGCTAAGAACATGCCGTCTTTTGGCAACATCACCATCACCGCCGACGTGCTCAGCGATCTCGTGGCCGCCTTCACGGGCGCCTCGAAGGCGGGGAAGTAGCCGTGCGCCGCCGAGCCGTCATCGTCCGGCGCCCCACCGAGCTTGACGAGCTCATGGACCGCTACTCCACGCGCGGCCAGGTCGAATTCGTCCTGAAGAGCCGTGGGCGAACCCTCGCCTCCGTCGAGGCCGCCCATGAGTCCCACGTGGCGGCGCTGGCGCGCGTGCGCGCGGGCATCCCGGAGGGGTGGGCGAGCGCCGACGTGGAGCGCGACAGCCTGTCGCGTTTCCTCTTCGCCCCCGAGGACGTCATCGTCGTCGTGGGCCCCGACGGCCTGGTCGCCAACGTCGCCAAGTACGCGGGCGAGCAGGCCGTGGTCGGCGTCAACTCGGTTCCCCAGTCCAACGCCGGGGTGCTCGTGCGCTGCACGCCCGACCAGGGGGTTGGCGCGTTGCGCCGCATCGACGAGGGCGGTGACCTGCGCGTGGACCAGCTGACGATGGTGCGCGCGGCAGCCGATGACTCGCGCACGCTCACCGCCCTCAACGAGGTCTTCATTGGGCACCCGAGCCATCAGAGCGCCCGATACGAACTTTCTTTCGGAGCCCGCGTCGAGCGCCAGTCCTCCTCCGGGGTCGTCGTCTCCACGGGGACGGGGGCCACCGGGTGGGGTGCCTCCCTCAAGCGCGGACGCCACATGGGGGACCTGCCCGCCCCGACCTCGCGCTCCCTCGCGTGGTTCGTGCGCGAGGCTTGGCCCTCGCCCTTCACCGGCGTGGACTACACCGAGGGCATCCTGGACGAGGGTGAGGAGCTGAGCCTCGTCGTCGGCTCCGAATCCCTCGTGCTCTTTGGCGACGGCATGGAATCCGACCGGCTTACCCTCACGTGGGGCCAAAGCGTGCGCGTCTCGCGCGCCCCGCGCGCCCTGTCCCTCGTTGACCCCGCGAGCCTGGGGCAGGGCTGATCCTGCGGGTGTGCATGATCGCACTGAGACTACGTGCTACTCGCGCGCGCACACCTCGTTCACTGTGTCGGGGGATGTCTGAGAGCGTGCCGATGGGGCTGATGACATCGCGCAGGGCAGCGGGGTGGCGCAAGGCGCGCATACGCGGATAGGTGACGAACATCCGGATAGGTTATGAAGATGCGGATAGGAAAATAAGCTATCCGGATGTGCATAACCTATCCATATGCGCACAACCTATCCGGATGTGCGCAGGGGAGGCGGCGCCTGTGCGTTGGGGCCGTGTCCTGTGAGGGAATCCCGTGCGCCGCAAGCCCTACGCGGGCACGACGCCCTACGCGGGCAGGACGCCCTGGGCGCGCAGCTGGTCCATGACGCGGTCGAGGGTCGCGCCCACCGGGTCGCGGACGATCAGATCCGCGTGCGCGTCGGCCGAGGTCGGGGTGGCGTTCATGAGCACCAGGTGGTCTCCGGAGAAGTAGTTGATGAGGCCCGCCGCCGGGTAGACCACGAGGGACGTGCCGGCCACGATCAGCGTGGACGCCCGCGCGATGGCGGACACGGCGGCCTCGATGACGCCCTCGTTCAGGGACTCGCCGTACATGACGATGTCTGGGCGCATCTGCCCTCCGCACGACGGGCACGCGGGCACGGGATCCCCGTCAAGCGTGACGGCCTCGCCCAGCGCCGCGATGGTCCCGCAGCGCGTGCATACGAGGCGCTCCCAGTTGCCGTGCAGCTCCCACACGGTCCGCGACCCGGCCCGCTGATGCAGGCCGTCAATGTTCTGCGTGATCACCGCGTCCAGCCGACCGGCTGCCTCCAGGGCGGCCAGGGCCCTGTGCGCCCCATTGGGTTCCACCGGGCGGTAGATCTCGTGGAACCACTCCCAGTACGCCTCGGGGTGCTTGGCGAAGAAGTCGATGCTCAGGACCGTCTCAAGGGGAATCTCGCGCTCCTGGAAGTAGAAGCCGTTCGCCCCGCGGAAATCCGGGATGCCCGACTCGGTGGAGACGCCGGCGCCGCCGAAAAACACGGAGGACGGGGACGTACCGATCCAATCCGCCAGGGTAGAAACGTCGCTGTTCATGAGGCCCTCCTCGCTCGCGCTACCATCCCAGGATACGCCCGAGGCCGGGGCCCCACGCGGGAACCCCGGCCTCGGGCGACATCAA
>CATWCG010000263.1:0-3316 GCA_958349165.1 uncultured Actinomyces sp.
ACCGCCGCGTGGGACAAGGAGAACCTGGGTATCGACGGCAAGCAGCGCTACATCATGCCGATCGTGCTCTGGGCGCTCAAGAAGTACGAGAAGCCCGTACACCGCGCCTTTGCGGCGACGAACGGCAAGTTTGAGCCGCATCGGCCCATCGAAGAGATGATCGAGCGTTCCCAGGACATCGCGCGCCTGGGCAACCAGGCCGGCGAAGGCTGGTACCTGACCGCCGAAATGGTCGACATGATCGAACACGGCTGCCCGAACATCATCTGCGCCCAGCCGTTCGCGTGCCTGCCCAACCACGTCGTCGGCAAGGGCATGTTCCGCGCGCTGCGCACCCGCTACCCCGAGGCCAACATCGTGGCCGTCGACTACGACCCGGGTGCCTCCGAGGTCAACCAGCTCAACCGCATCAAGCTGATGCTCGCCACCGCCCTGCAGGATCCTCAGGCGCGCGACGGTGACGTCTTGCAGCTGGTGGACGTCGAAGAGCCGACGTCGTGCGGCGGGTCCGGTTCCGTCATGCTCGGCATGCCGACCATCCCGACGAGGCGCGCGGCCTTCCGCTGATCGTTTCTCCTCTTCATCGACGAGGCCTGGGCTGGGTTCCCGGGCCTCGTCGTGCTATCCGGGGTGCCGTGCGCGCTGCGGGTGCTGCGGGCCGTGCAAGCGGTGCGCGGCGTGCGTGCCCCGGCCGTCGCGGCGCATTGACACGCGCGTGGGGGGTGACTCGCTCGAGTCACCCCCCATGCGCGCGTCCGTTCGCGAGGCCGGCGGCCTACACCGCCAGGCTTCCGTGCGCGATCTCAAAGCCCGCCGACGCCCAGCCCGTGCTGTACGACAGGCGCACCGAGACCTCGCGCATGCCCGAGGACGGCCAGGGCACCTCCAGGAAGCCCGTCTCGCCCGGCGCGACATCCAGGGACGCCGAATACTCCCACGTCTCGTGGCCCTCCTCGACCACGCGGCACAGGAACTCCAGGTCCGACGTGGACGTGAACGTCATGTGGTTGCGTACCGTCACCCCCGAATACGAGGGCGCCACCGTCACCGGCGCGTAGTGCAGCTCCTCGCTTCGCACCTTGCGCAGGTCCGGGAAACGCGCCTGGGAGTACTCCGGGCGCGTCGGATCGAGAGCGTGGGCGGCGCGGACCTCGTCCTCCTCGTCCCCGATCGACCAGGCGATGACGCTCGGGTGCGCGCGATCCCGGCGGAGCGCGGCCTCGATCGCCTCGTCGCGCGCCACCCCCGGGCCGTACAGGTTTGACGCGCAGTCGATGACGTACAGGCCGTACTCGTCGGCCAGATCCAGGAATCGGGCGTGCCCGGGCGCGTCGGCGATCACGACCGTGTTGACGCCGTGGCGCTTACACCACACGATGTCGTCGAGCATCTCCGGGATGTTGACGGCCAGGCCCGTGCGCCCGTCGCACTCGTTGCGGGTCACTCCCCGCAGGGCCAGCGCCTTGCCCGCCAGGCTCACCCCCTGGGAGGTCGCCTCAACGTCGCGGAAGCCGAGGTCAAGGGAGACCGTGTCCTTGACCCCCTCCTCGTCGCGCAGCGTCACGATCAGCCGGTACAGCGCCGGCTCCTCCGCGCTCCACGGGATCACGTCCAAACCCCGCACGTCGAAAACCTCATCCGGAGAAGCGACCGCAGACCACAGCCTCTCCTGATCGGTCTCGTTCACGAGCGCGGCGTGAACCTCGACACCGCCCGTCGTTTCAACCCGCAGCGTCAGCGCGCCCGCGCGACCATCGTGGGACGCCACCGGCACCACGTCCACGATGTGCGCCGGAGGCCTGGCCTCCAACGACACCTCGCGGAACAAACCGTGGCAGCACACCGGCGAATCCATCAGCAACACGACGAGCGTATGCGAGTGAGTGGGCTGCAACGCGCCGGTCACGTCGAAGGCCGCAGGAATGAAACCGTCCGCGCAAAACCCGACGAACGTTCCATCAACCCACGCGTAGAGGGGGCCGGAGAAGCCGCCGAAAGTCAGCGTCATCATCCAGCCGCGCTCAACCGCTTCCTTCAATGGGGCATCGAAGATGAACTTGCGGCGCAGAATCGAGGCGCGCACCAGGTCGGAGGGTTCGTCGTCGCCGACACGGGAGGCGTCCTCCTCGCGGGCCTGACCCATACCGCGCATCCACGAGCCGTCCAGCTCGAGGACGCCGGGCACAGACGTCGCGCCGAAATTCTGATGAGTGGGAGCACGATGAATCAGCTCCGAAGCGGTGCCAGTGGCACCGGTAACCTGCCAGGTGCTCGACAGCATCTGTAGTGGCCTGCGTGACCTCCACGTCGCGTGCACCGTCAAGCGGTTCACCGACGTTCCTGGGTCCCGCAGCCACGTGACGTCCGGTTCCAGGATGTGTCTCATGTTATTAAAGTATCATTATTCAACTAGTCAGAAAAGCGTCAATTTTGCTGGAATACAGTCAAATATGCCTTGACATGCAGTTAGTTCCCAGCTGTCAAAGGCGCTCGGTGTTCACATCGTGGGATTTTTGGCCGCCCGAATGGGCGTAAGTTCGCGCCCGCCGACGGGCGACGAGCGCATGACGAACCCCGGCCTCGTGGCCCGGGCGAGCGCATGACGAACCCCGGCCTCGTCCCTGAGAACAGGAACGAGGCCGGGGAAAGTGTGAGGACCGGGTCAGCCCTGCACGCTCTGCGCGCCGTTCTGAGCCTTCGACTCGCGATCCGCGTCGCGCGTGATCTTGCGGGCGAAGCCGTAAAGCAGCCACGTCGCGCCCGCGAAGAACACGATGCCGAGCACGTTCGCGACCGGGGTGAAACCGTCGCCGATGAACGGCAGCGCCAGCGGGGATTCCGACCCCGTCGCGCCCGCGATGCCCGCGTAGACGACGCCGAACAGGGACTCGCCCACGATCAGGCCCGTCGCGGCCAGCGTGCCGAAGCGCTTCGCGCGCTCCACGTCCGCCTGCTTGTCAGCCCACCTGTTGTATAGGAAGCCAATCAGGCCGCCGATCGGGATTAGGATCGTCAGCGACGCCGGCAGGTAGATGCCCATGCCGACCGCGAGCGGCGGCAGGGCCAGCTTGCCCTTCGACGCGGGGCGCAGGACCTCGTCAATGATGATGACGACGACGCCGATCGCCGCGCCGATACCCAGGAGCTTCCAGTCGATGCCGCCGCCGAGCACGCCCTTCGCAAGCGAGGAAATCAGCGAGGCCTGCGGGGCCGCCAGCGCGTCCGGGCTGGCACCCGGCGCACCCTGGAAGCCGAAGGACTTCTGCATGAGCTCCAGGACCGGAGGAATGATCAGCGAACCGAAGACGACGCCGAT
>CATWCG010000264.1:0-3313 GCA_958349165.1 uncultured Actinomyces sp.
GCCCCGGCCTGGTCGCCCCGCTCGGCCCCGGCCTGGTCGCCCTGCTCGGCCCCGGCCTCGTCGCCCTTAGGCGCTGGCGGGGACGCCGAGCCCCTCGACGACCTCCGCGCCCGGGAGCGCCGCGAGGACCTCGCCGGTCACGAAAAGCTTCGAACGGCGCAGCCCCGACCCGATGCAGCTCCAGCCGACCGCGCACGCCGAGTCAATCAGCAGGCGCCACGAACCGGGCACGCCCACCGGCGTGATGCCGCCGTACTCCATGCCGGACGCCTCGACGGCGCGCTCCTGCGGCCAGAAACTCGCCTTGCGCACGTCGAGGCGCTTCTTCACGACGTGGTTCACGTCCGCGTTCGTCGTCGCGCGCACAACGCAGGCGGCGATCCGCTCCTCGCCGGCGCGCTTGCCCGCCACCAGGATGCAATTCGACGACAGGGCCAGGTCCATGCCGAACTCGCGCGTCATGGTTTCCGTGTCCGCGAACCGCGGGTCGATCTCCACCACGAGGGCGGACGAGGCCGTGGCAACCCCTCGCTCAGCCAGTGCGGCGAGTGCGACGGCGACCGGCTCCGCAAGAAGATCCATGTGTTCCAGGGCGGGTGCCGGCTCGAGTGAGCCGACTCCGGGAATGATGATGTCGCTCATGCGTCCAGCGTAGGCCCGCTGCTCGCTAGATGACGGTGGTGGCCATGGTGCAAGCCACTGTGACGGCGCGCCTCGCCCGCTGCTGGTCCTGTTGTTGTCATGAGTGTGACTGGAGCGGCTGCGCGCGAGGGCGGAAAACGTGTATGCTGGGGGCCGGTCCTCCGCGTGACGGTATCATCCGAACCTCCCCAGGGCAGGAATGCAGCAAGGATAAGGGTGCGCTGCCGGGTGCGCGGAGGATCTTCGTATATGCTGCTCGATTCTGGTCGACTGCAGGACCCGCATCTACCGTGTGGTTCAAGCCATATCATTTGGTTTTGCATCTCGATGAGAAGCGTGTAAGCTTATACCCAGCCAAACGGCGTAGCGCCCGTAGCTCAATGGATAGAGCATCTGATTACGGTTCAGAAGGTTGGGGGTTCGAGTCCCTTCGGGCGCGCAGCGGCCCCCCTCGGTGCGATCCACCGGTGGGGGTTCTGCATTTGTGAAAAGCACTCCTTCGGGAGTGCTTTTTTCATGCCCGCCGAGGCGCCGGCGCGACCGCTTCGCCCGCCGGGACCGTGCCTCACGCGCTCGGCGGCGTCACCACCCACGGCTCGGTCGACAACGAGCGCAGCCCCTCAATCCCCAGGGCCTCCGCGATATCGGAGGCGCAACGCGCCCCGGGCACGCCAAGAGATGCCCCGATAAACGAAACGATGTCCGCCGTGGACCAGCCCAGGCCTCGTAAATCGGCGAGTGTGACCGCGCCGTCGCGCTTAGCCAGGCGCGCACCGGACGGCGCGAGAGCGAGCGGCACGTGCGCGTAGGTCGGCTCGGGCGCCCCGAGCAGGTGCGCGAGCTGAGCCTGCGCGGGCGCCTGCGAGAGCAGGTCGAATCCGCGCACGACCTGGTCGACCCCCTGGTAGGCGTCGTCGACGACGGCCGCCAGGTTGTAGGCGGGCACCCCGTCCGCGCGGCGCACGACGAAATGGTCGACGGGCCCGGTGTAGGAGCCGTGCAGCTCATCGAACACGGTCCACTCGGGCGAGGGCGCGGCCAGGCGCAGCGCAGGTTCGCGCCCGAGCGCCGCCAGCGACGCACGTTTGGCGGCGCGCTCCGACTCGCTGAGCGTCAGGCACGTGCCCGGGTAGTGGCCAGGTGGCACGTGGGGCGCGGAGGCGGCCTCGCGGATGTCGCGACGCGTGCAGTAGCACTCGAAGATGAGGCCTCGCGCGGCCAGCGACGCCAGCGCCTCCTCGTGCGCGTCGGCCCGCGTGGTCTGGATGAGAGGCTCGCCGTCCCAATCCACGCCGATCGCCTCCAGGTCCTCGATCTGGCGCTGGGCGGACCCGGCGCGCTCCCGGTCGATGTCCTCGATGCGCAGGACGAAACGCCGCCCGGTCGTGCGCGCCCACGCCCACGCGAGGATCGCGGTGCGCAGGTTACCCAGGTGGAAGTCGCCCGTGGGGGAGGGCGCGAATCGTCCGGTATTCGTCATGAGCCCAGTGTACGAGGCCGTGGCCTGCTCGCCGCTGTGCCCTTCCCGGGTGCGCGGTGCGGTGGGCGTACAGTGGTGTGCATGATGAGTTTTCGGGTGCCCGACTGGTTGGCGGTCTTCGTGGGCGGTGTCGCGGGCACGGCGGCGCGCGCGGGCTTGGACGAGGTCGCGAAGGCGTCCCCCGTGCGAGGCCTCTTCCTGTCCTGGTCGACGCTGACTGTCAATGTGGTGGGTGCGTTTCTGCTGGGCACGCTCGCCGCGTGGGTCGCGGGTCGCCTCGCGCGCGGCGTGGGCGATGCGGCGTCATTGAAGACTTTGAAGCTTCTGGTCGGCACGGGTTTCGCGGGCGCGTTCACGACGTATGGGACGTACATCGTCGCGTCTGTGGGCTACGTGTCGCTCAATGGAATCGCCGAGGCCGTCTCGCAGTCCCTTGGTCTCCTGGCCCTGGGTGCGGCGTCGGCGTGGGTGGGCGTGCGCGTGGGGGAGTGGCTGTGTAGCCGTATGGGAGTGCGGCTAGCGAGCGGCGAGGAGGGGCGAGCATGAGCGGATCGACGTTCCTGTTCGTGGCCCTGGCCGGCGGCGTGGGTGCGTGCGCCCGCTTCTGGCTGGACCGGGGCGTGCAACGCTCCCTGGACTCGTGGGGCGACCCGGCGGGAGCGAAGCTCGGCATCCTGGTCGTCAACGTCATCGGGTGTTTCCTGGCCGGCGCGGCCACTCAGCTTGTGCCCGCTGACCTGATGCCGATCGTGTCGACGGGGTTCCTGGGCGGCTTCACGACGTTCTCGACGGCTCTCGTGGATGCGGTGACCCTGTGGGCGGATGGTTTTCGGGGGCGTTCGCTGGTTCTCGCGCTGGGCACGTGGACGGCGTCCTGGGGTGCGGCGGTCGTGGGCATCGCCGTCGCGTGAGCCTCGTCGGGGCGTTCCGGTCTCTGCTTGTTATCTGGCTCTGCTTGTTACCTAGCTTTGCTTGTTATCGGCCGTTGTGTGTTATCGGCCATTGTGTGTTATCTGAGCGCAGGCCTGGCCTGCGCTCAGCCTTACCCAAAAATGTCGCACGTAATTCCCTCGCAGTTATTTCATGATTTGAATTGTGATCGTTGGAATTGCAACGTTTTCTCGGGCTCTAAGAAAAGTGAGGGTACCCAAATTACGTGCGACTTTTGGGGGCGAGGCCGGATGTTCGCAC
>CATWCG010000265.1:0-3308 GCA_958349165.1 uncultured Actinomyces sp.
GGCCCCGACGCGCGCCTCGCCGCACGATCGGGGTGGGCTCGAGGAGCGCTCGGGGAGCGCTCGGAAGGCGCTCAGGGTGAGCTCAGGGTGGGCGAGCGCGTGACGGAGGCCTCGGTTACAGTGGGGGTGTCCGATTGTGTACGTTTAACGCGGGAGTTGTCAGTGGCCTCTTCTTCACCTGTCAGCACCGACCGTATTCGTGATTTGCTGCGCTCCCGGGACGTGCGTTTCGGCGACTACAACGAGGGCGAGCTGGCCTACCTGACGCCCAACGCCGCTTTTTTCTGGAACGCGACGAATCCTCAGATCCTGCAGCTGCGCGCCCAATGGCGGGGGATCGCGCGCACGCCGGAGCAGTTCGGTGAGCTGGCGCGCGAGGTCGCGGCCTGCAACGCGACCCGCACGGGCCCCAAGGCCTACCTGGCCCCACTGGAGGACGGCGCGCAGTACGGACTGATCGCCGAGTGCAACATCGTCGTGCTGTCCGGCCTCACCCAGGCACAGCTCGATCATTTCTTCGAGACGTCGATGGCGATGATCATGGGATTCTTCGCGGACCTTGAGGTGACGCTGCCCGGGTTCGTGGATTGGGATGAACAGAGCCAGGAGGCGGCGCAGTGAACGTTCCTTTTGTGGTGCCCGAGGACGATACGACGCCCTACCCCGCGAACTTCGAGCGCGTCATGGCCGCCGTTCGCGCGATGGGCTACGCCCTCGACGTGATCGAGCCGGGACGCGCGGGCGGGGCGATTTTCGACCGCGTCCCCTTCCTGGTGTCCTTCGATACGGCGGGGCGTTTCCTGTCGATTCGGGCCCTGTGGGAGCCGGATATTCCGGCGGCCAGCGCGGAGCACGCGATGTTCGCGTCAGCAGACAACTGGAACCGCGAGAAGTACTTCCCGACGGTGTACACGGCGACGACCCCGGAGGGCACGCTCGGCGTCTACGCGGATTTCGTGGTCGACACGGAGGCGGGCCTGTCCAACGATCAGCTGCGCGACGCTATTTCGTCGGGCATTTCGACGGGTATCGCCGCGATGGAGTACGTGAAGGAGTCTGCCGCCGAGACGCTGGGGTGGGTGAACCCGGACTCGGATGAGCGCTGACCGCTCTGCCTCTCCCGACCCGCACGAGGCCGGGGCGGGCGCACGCGAGCACGCGCGGTTCGCCCCTGGCGCGGGGTCGTCCGCATCGCCTCGGGATGAGGCGCCCGATCACGCGCCGTCGAGCGATGTGAGCGCGCCCACGTCGCTTTCTTCTCCTTCCCCCGCCGACCTGCTGGACGTCTTGGAGCGCCTGAGTTCCGGGGATGACCGCCTGGTCGGCCACGTGACGCTCCCGGGGCGCCCGGAAAGAATCGCGGATTGGCCGCAGTGGGTCTGCCCTGCGCTCGTGGACGCGTGGGCGCGCCGGGGCGTGGAGCGCCCGTGGTTCCACCAGCGCGAGGCCATGGACGCCCTGCGCGAGGGCCGCGACGTCGTGCTCGCGACGGGGACCGGCTCGGGCAAGTCGCTGGCCGCGTGGACCCCGATCCTCTCCGACCTGGTGGAGGCCGAGGATTCGTCGCGCATTTCCGCGATCCACCGCCGCCCGACCGCCCTGTACCTGGCCCCCACGAAGGCCCTGGCCGCGGACCAGCTGGCCTCGCTCATGGCGCTGCTCGGCCAGGACGACAAACCCGCCGACGCGCAGGCAGAAGCAGACCCGGAAGGGAGCCAAGGCCTCGTCGATGAGCGGCTGCGCCGCGTGCGCGCGACGACCGTGGACGGGGACACGCCCCGCGAGGCCAAGGAGTGGGCGCGTGCCGGCGCCGATCTGATCCTGTCGAACCCGGATTTCCTGCACTACGTGATGCTTCCGTCGCACCAGCGCTGGTCGCGTTTCCTGGCGTCGCTGCGCCTCATCGTCATCGACGAGGCCCACCATTGGCGCGGCGTCACCGGCTCGCATATCGCGCTGGTCGTGCGCCGGCTGCTGCGCGTCGCCCACCACCTGGGCGCGGATCCGCGCGTCGTCATGCTCAGCGCGACGGTGCGCGACGCTGGGTCTGTGGGGCGCGCACTGACGGGGCGCGACGCGGTCGCGATCACCGAGGACGGCTCGCCGGCGGGCGCCCACGAGCTGGTCCTGTGGCAGGGCGCCGTCATGGCAGACGAGTCCGAGGTCGATATTTCCTCCTTCTTGGAAGCCCTCGACGCGCCGCCCGGCACGGCCACGCTCAAGGTCCCGATCGTGCGGCGCAGCGCCGGTGTCGAGGCCGCCAACCTGGCCGCCGCCTTCGTCGAGGAGGGGGCGCGCCTCCTCGCCTTCGTGCGCTCGCGCGCCGGGGCCGAGGCCGTGGCCGCCCAGGTGCGCGACCGCCTCTCATCGCGTGGTTCCCCGAACGCGGGCCGGGTCGGCGCGTATCGCGGCGGATACCTGCCCGAGGAGCGGCGTGCCCTCGAGGAGGCGCTGCGCACCGGCGCGGTGCGGGCGCTCGCCACGACGTCGGCGCTGGAAATGGGCCTGGACATCTCGGGGCTGGACGCGACCATCACCGTCGGGTGGCCGGGCACGCGCGCGTCCCTGCGCCAGCAGATTGGCCGCGCGGGTCGCGCGGGCGCTCCGGGAACCTCCGTGCTCATCGCCTCCGACAACCCCCTCGACGCGTACCTCGTGCGCCACCCGGACCACATCCTCGGCGAGGTCGAAGCCAGCGTCATCGACCCCTCCAACCCGTGGGTGCTCGCCCCACACGTTGCCGCCGCAGCAGCAGAAATACCGATCACGCCGTCCGACATCACCTACTTTGGGCCGGAACTGCGCGGCGTCGTTGGGCGGCTTGTCGCCGACGGCTACCTCAAACGCAGGCCCACCGGATACTTCTGGGACGCCACCAGGCCCGAACGCCCCTGTGACCTCACCGACCTGCGCGGAGCCGCCGGCGACGTCCAGATCGTCGACTCGGCCACCGGCACCGTCATCGGCACCATCGACCAGGCCTCCGCCGACGCCCACGTCTTCCCCGGCGCCATCTACATCCACCAGGGGCGCACCTTCCACGTGCTCGCCCTCAGTCCCCTCACCACGCCCACCGCACCCGCCGCCCAAGGGTGGCCGCGCGTCCTCCTCCCCGATGCCGGGCGCGGCGCCCGGGGAACCGAGCACTTCGGGGGCGGGCGGCGGGAGGGAGCCCCGGCCTCGTCGTTCATCATCCCGCCCGCGCGGGCGGACGGCGCGCGCGTCGCCCAGGTCGTGGTGGTGCGCACGCCCCGGCGCACACGCTCCGCGACCCACACGAGCGTCGACGTGTGCGCCATCGAGCAGAC
>CATWCG010000266.1:0-3278 GCA_958349165.1 uncultured Actinomyces sp.
GTTTTCCCCGCCCACGCGGGGATGAGCCGACCTTCGGCGGCTACACCGAGCTAACCCGCCAGTTTTCCCCGCCCACGCGGGGATGAGCCGGCACTGGGTGGGATCAAGGACGCGCAGGGAGTGTTTTCCCCGCCCACGCGGGGATGAGCCCTGCCAGCGTGCGCGACCCATCTGTAGCCACAAGTTTTCCCCGCCCACGCGGGGATGAGCCGGACAGGCGGGTCCTCCCTCCGGAGCGGGTGGCGTTTTCCCCGCCCACGCGGGGATGAGCCCTCGGCATCGAACTACCGCACCAAGCATCACAGGTTTTCCCCGCCCGCGCGGGGATGAGCCGGGCGACGTGCCCAAGCCGGTCGCCCCGCCTGAGTTTTCCCCGCCCACGCGGGGATGAGCCCGTCTCGGGCGTGACCTGCTTGTCGGGTTCGGTGTTTTCCCCGCCCACGCGGGGATGAGCCCTGAAAGCTCCGGCGCGTTCGCCCTCGACCGAGGTTTTCCCCGCCCACGCGGGGATGAGCCGGCGGGTGCGGGCCTCCTGTGGGCGGGCATCCAGTTTTCCCCGCCCACGCGGGGATGAGCCGGCAGCCGCCACCCGCGCAGCCCGCAAGGCAGCGTTTTCCCCGCCCACGCGGGGATGAGCCCGCGGTGTCGGCGCCCGCCTGAATCGCAGCCTCGTTTTCCCCGCCCACGCGGGGATGAGCCGGAGCTGAAGCCGCGTAGCCTCGTGAATACGGAGTTTTCCCCGCCCACGCGGGGATGAGCCCAGCTCACAACGTGGGCGCGCGACGTGGCCCTCGTTTTCCCCGCCCACGCGGGGATGAGCCGGTGGGATTAGCCAGGTTGCGGCGGGTCGCGTAGTTTTCCCCGCCTACGCGGGGATGAGCCCCCGGCTCAACACTCACCACTAAGCCCGCGAAAGTTTTCCCCGCCTACGCGGGGATGAGCCCGCCGATAAGGGCGGGCACCTTAGATGTGGGCAGTTTTCCCCGCCCACGCGGGGGTGAGCCGTGTTACCGTTCGACGCGGTACACAAATTGTTAGTTTTCCCCGCCCGCGCGGGGATGAGCCCTGCTTAGGCGACATACCGTTGTCGCGCTCCCAGTTTTCCCCGCCTACGCGGGGATGAGCCGGAGTGGTTCGCGCTCGTGCCCGGCATGGACGCGTTTTCCCCGCCCGCGCGGGGATGAGCCGACCAACCAGTACCTGTGGAACCTGGTCGATGAGTTTTCCCCGCCCACGTGGGGATGAACCTGAGCACGAGAATCCGCACGTGATTGAGGGCTACCTTTTCCCCGCCTACGCGGAGATGAGCCCTTCGATAAGTCGTATATGACGAAGTCGAATCAGTTTTCCCCGCGCCCGCGGGGATGAGCCGTCCGCCACGGAGTGGGTGATCATGATTTGGCCGTCATCCCCGCGCCCGCGGGGATGAGCCCGCGGGGCCGGGCGCGGTGAGGTCCTGGGGTGGGTTTTCCCCGCCCACGCGGGGATGAGCCCCACAGCGTGGGGGCCGCGTAGGCGACTTGCTCGTTTTCCCCGCCCACGCGGGGATGATCCGCTGGGGATCAAACACCGGTCCCTGTGGTACACGTATTCCCCGCAATCGCGGGGTTCTCCAACACGGACACGCCGCGTGTGCCCGTCAGAACAAATCAGGATGAACTGTCCGCTCGAGTAGTGCCCCGCATAGGTGGGTAAGTGCGCTCGTCGGCCGGTTGCTCGTTGTGGGTGCAGTCACCGTGTCATTCGTAGAAAGAGCTCTTCTACTTCTCGCACGGAATTTAGAGGCGCTACGAGACCGTTCCTCATGCGATCGACCCGAGGGTCTCCCCCGGCCCACCCGGGGCAGGAGAGACGCTCCGACGCCGGGGTGTGAGCCCGCCCGCCGCCACGCCGCCGCGCACGACGAAGCCCCGACCTCGTGCAGACGAGGCCGGGGCACAGGGCTGGCGAGGCCGGGGCTCAGTGACGCGGACCCGGCGCCGCCGGGGGAGCGGCGGCGCCGCGAGGGACCGCTACTCGCAGGCCACGCCGTCCTTGTCGCGGTCCAGGCGCGGGTTGTAACCGGGGTCGCCCTCGTACAGGGGTGCGGCCCCCGCCGCGCGAGCCTGCGCGCAGCTCGAATACATCTGCGTGGGAGCGCGAACGGGCTGCGGCGCGGGAGCCGGAGCGGCGGGCTCCTCCTCGACCGCAGGAGCGTCCGAGGCCTCCGCGGGCTCCTCCGAGGCCGGCTCAGGTTCGGGAGTCGCCTCAGGTTCTGGAGTTGCCTCGGTCTCGGGCGTCGCGGAAGGAGACTCGTCCGGCGTCATCACCAGCGAAGCGACCGCGCTCTCGGCGACAGTCAGCGTGATCGTCGAGGAGGTTGACACACCCTCCCCGACGGCGTCCTGCGCTGTCACCTTGAAACCATCCTCGTAGTGTGACTCCTCGATCGTCGCCCCGAACTCGTCAACGACCGCGACGTGGCGGTACCCGGAGCCCTCCAGCTTGCTCACGGCCTCCGGCAGCGCCAGGCCGACGACATTTGGGACCGACAGCTCGCACGCGCTGAGCGCTCCCGCCACCACAACTGTGCCAACGATCATGGCCGCGAGGCGCCTCCACAGCGACCAGCGCTTCTCAAGCAACATAGGTGCCCCTCCTCAAGGACGAAGTGTTTATGTGCAACAACACGCACGCTTGCTCGGTATCCTACAGGAGAGGATGCTTTTCCGGTAAGTGCGCGCGCGGGTGCTGATGGCTGCGAGGCGCCCCGCCCGGTACGGGAGCGTATGGTAAGCATCTCGTTTGCTTGGACGGTTGTCGGCGCCCGTGTGTGGCGTTCTGCCAGCGAGCTTCGCTCGATGCGTCGGCATTGATGGGGGGTTTTGCAGCATTAGAAGCTGGCTGGCGGCGTGTCGTGCCCCTAATGGTGCAATTCCCCCGATTGCGGGTGCTGAAGCTGCATCTGGCGCCGATGTAGTGCCCAAACTGCAGTCCACCTCGGTCGAAAACACTCAAAACAGGCCGTTCAGGGCGAGGTGGTCTGCATTGTGAGCTAAATGGTGTCAGACATCGTGCGCCCAGGCGGGCTGATGCTCCGGTGGGTGAATGCGCGCATGAGAGGATCCGTGTGTGGGGCATGGTCGCGCGTATGTAGAGTTGTCGGGTGCGCATTCCCCAACCGGCCTCGCCCCGGGCAAAACGCATGCGCAAAACAAAATCCCCGAAGCGAGTGCTTCGGGGATTGCTGGTGGCTCCGACCGGCGTCGATCCGGTGACCTTTCGATTTTCAGTCGAAC
>CATWCG010000267.1:0-3259 GCA_958349165.1 uncultured Actinomyces sp.
CCCCACGTCCGTCTGCCCGCCCCGCGTCCGTCTGTCCGCCCCGGCCAAACGAACGCCGCGCCCGCCGGCGCCTGCGTGACAGCCTCGCCGATACTGCTGACCAGCCCGCCTGACGCCCACTTCTGCCCGAGGGCACGATACCCGACAAGCAACCACTGCCTCGTCCATGTAAGGACAATCATAAGAGGGTGTGTCTTGAAGTGACCTTAGTCCCTTGATGCGTGTATCCTTGCCTGTGGTAGCGGCCCGGCGTCGGGCCAATCATCGCAAACACGGAAGTTGAGGACCACGATGGTCAAGTATGTGTACGACTTCTCCGAGGGTGACAAGTCCATGAAGGACCTCCTCGGAGGAAAGGGAGCGAACCTCGCCGAGATGACGAAGCTCGGCCTGCCCGTTCCCCCCGGCTTCACGATCACCACCGAGGCGTGCCGCGCATACCTCAAGGAATCGACCGTCCCCGAATCGCTTGCCACCGAGGTCACCCGCGCCCTGCGCGGCGTCGAAGACCAGATGGGCCGCCACCTCGGCGACCCCACCGACCCGCTCCTCGTCTCCGTGCGAAGCGGCGCCAAGTTCTCCATGCCCGGCATGATGGAAACCGTCCTCAACATCGGCCTCAACGATGAGTCCGTTCTCGGCCTCGCCGCCGTTAGCGGTAACGAACGCTTCGCGTGGGACTCCTACCGTCGCCTCATCCAAATGTTCGGCAAGACCGTCCTCGACATCGACGGAGACCTCTTCTCCGACGCCCTCGACGCCCTCAAGGCCGAACGCGGCGTGAAGGGCGACACCGAGCTGACCGCCGAGGACCTCAAGGGCCTCGTCGACACCTTCAAGGGCATCGTCAAGGAACAGACCGGCAACGACTTCCCGCAGGACCCCCGCACCCAGATGGACATGGGCATTGAAGCCGTCTTCCGCTCCTGGAATACCGAGCGTGCCCGCATCTACCGCCGCCGCGAGCGCATCCCCCACGACCTGGGCACCGCCGTCAACATCTGCACCATGGTGTTCGGCAACATGGGCGAAAACTCCGGCACCGGCGTGTGCTTCACCCGCGACCCCTCCTCCGGCCACTCCGGCGTCTACGGCGACTACCTGGAGAACGCCCAGGGCGAAGACGTCGTCGCCGGCATCCGCAACACGCTGGCCCTGTCCGACCTCGAGCGCATCAACAAGCCCGTCTACGACGAGCTGCGCGCCATCATGCGCAAGCTCGAGACCCACTACCGCGACATGTGCGACATCGAGTTCACCATCGAGCGCGGCAAGCTGTGGATGCTCCAGACCCGCGTCGGCAAGCGCACCGCCGCCGCCGCGTTCCGCATCGCCACCCAGCTCCTCGGCGAAAAGCTCATCACCCGCGACGAGGCCCTGGGCCGCGTCACCGGCGACCAGCTCACCCAGCTGATGTTCCCGCAGTTCGACGCCAAGGCCGACAAGGAGCTCATCGCTCGCGGCATGGCCGCCTCCCCGGGCGCCGCCGTCGGCAAGATCGCCTTCAACAACGCGCAGGCCATCGAAGCCGCCAGCGAAGGCATCAAGACCGTCCTCGTGCGCCGCGAAACCAACCCCGACGACCTGCCCGGCATGGTCGCCGCCGAGGGTGTCCTCACCGCGCGCGGCGGTAAGACCTCGCACGCCGCCGTCGTCGCCCGCGGCATGGGCAAGACCTGCGTGTGTGGCGCCGAGTCTCTCGTCATCGACGAAGCCGCCGGCACCGTCACCATCGGTGACCTCGTCCTGACCGCCGACGACACCATCGCCATCGACGGCCAGACCGGCGAAATCTTCCGCGGCGAGGTCCCCGTGACCGACTCGCCCGTCACCACCTACCTCGCCGAGGGCCTCGAGGCCGGCCTCGCCGCCGCCGGCGAGGACGCGGGCACCCGCGAGCTCGTCGAAGCCGTCGACAAGCTCCTGTCCCACGCCGACAAGGTCCGCCGCCTGCGCGTGCGCGCCAACGCCGACACCCCCCTCGACTCCAAGCGCGCCATCGAGTTCGGTGCCGAGGGCATCGGCCTGTGCCGCACCGAGCACATGTTCCTGGGCGAGCGCCGCCCGCTCGTCGAGCGCGCCATCCTCTCCGCCCCCGAGTCCGACGAGCGCCAGGCCGCCTTCGACGAGCTCGAGAAGCTGCAGAAGCAGGACTTCCTCGAGATGCTCGAGGTCATGGACGGCAAGTCGATGACCGTGCGCCTCATCGACCCGCCGCTCCACGAGTTCATGCCCGCCCTCATCGAGCTGGAGACCAAGGTCGCCGTCGGCAAGGCCACCGGCACCCTCGACCCCGCCGACGAGGCCATGCTCGTCGAGGTTCGCCGCATGCACGAGCAGAACCCCATGCTGGGCCTGCGCGGCGTGCGCCTGGGCATCTACCTGCCCGGCCTGTTCGCCCTGCAGATGCGCGCCCTGTGCGAGGCGGCCGCGCAGCTCGTGGGCCGCGGCCTCGACCCGCGCCCCGAGATCATGGTCCCGCTCGTCGGCTCCGTGCGTGAACTCCAGCTCGTGCGCGAAGAGGCCGAAGGCATCATCGCCTCCGTCGCCGAAGCCCGCGGCGTGGACCTGTCCGGCGTCTCCATCGGCGCCATGATCGAGCTGCCGCGCGCCGCCATGACGGCCGAGGACCTTGCCGAGGAAGCCGACTTCTTCTCCTTCGGCACCAACGACCTGACGCAGACCGTGTGGGGCTTCTCGCGCGACGACGTCGAGGGCGTGTTCTTCCCGCAGTACATCGAGGCCGGCATCTTCGGCGTCTCCCCCTTCGAGTCCATCGACGTCCACGGCGTGGGCACCCTGGTCTCCGAGGGCGTGCGCCGCGCCCGCTCCACCAAGCCGAACATCAAGCTCGGTGTGTGTGGCGAGCACGGTGGCGACCCGCTGTCGATCCACTTCTTCCACAATGTGGGCCTGGACTACGTGTCCTGCTCGCCGTTCCGCGTCCCCGTCGCCCGCCTCGAGGCCGGCCGCGCCGCGGTCGAGGACCACGTGGACATGACCGCCTGATCCCTGGCGGTGCCGCTTTGCTGAGTGGCACTGATTGAGCGCGACGAGGCCGTGGCTGGGAAACCGGTCGCGGCCTCGTGTCGTTGTGGGGCTGGTTGTTGTGGGGCTGTGTGTGCCGGTGGGCGGCGGCCCGCCCGCGAGATCGCCACACGCGAGCCTTCGGCTCGGAGTCGTCGAACTCGAAGCCCGGCCAGGACCTGCCGCCGCCCACCGGCACCTCGGCCTGGCTCCGCGGGCCACGCGGGCCTCG
>CATWCG010000268.1:0-3257 GCA_958349165.1 uncultured Actinomyces sp.
CACCCCACGAGAGCTGTGACAGTCGGTGAGAGTGCGAGAATCGAGCCTAAAGCGCCCACCTAGGCAGGATCCGCCAGCTTGTTTACGCACAGCATCTGCACACAATCACAGCGGGCGTACACATATGTCAGGCTTGCCGAAGCAAGCTGAGGCGCAGAACGCACCCCAACCGGAAACACGACTTCAATACGCTTCGTTCAGTCGATCGCAGCTCCGTGAGGCAACCCCGGGTACTTCTGCTCGGGTCGCTTTGGAGGAAGATTGCCCGGGTAGAATGGGGCAGCGCCCCTTAGCCTGTCGGCAGACTCGGCCTCATTTCGCTCGAGGTCACCCACATAGTCATGGAGAGAATAGCTGAACGTCTCCAAGTCCTGAGCAAGCGCGTCTAGAGCGCTGACAACGAACGTTACCAGCTTGTTAAACTCGGGCGCGACTCCATTTGGAGCTCGGCCGATGCCGTCATGCCTGGAAAAGACGAGCCCAAAATTCAATCCCGAAACGTCGCGAGCGACCGCCCGAAGCTCGTTCGCGAGGGACGGGAGCGTGTGATCAGCAACGGACTTAACCGCCTCTCGCTCATTGACCTGCAGGCCACTCGCCTTCGTCAATCTACCCTCAGGCTTGAGATCAAAACAGTCCATCTGGGCAACAATCCGACCTCCCAGAGAATTAACACCTATAGCAAGACTATTTTCTGCATCACGAAGAGCGTTATTAACACTCTTTTCACCGTCCATCAGAGAGGCGTTGACAGCCAGAACTCCTGCATCGCGTCCTTGCCCAATACCTTTGGCCTGAGCATCACCCTTGCGTTCTTTGACATAGAAGGTATAAATACCTTGAAGTGCCGTAACGCCCGCTTTCACCCCGGCTGCAACGTTTTTCGAGGCAACCGCATCGACAACCTCAGTTCCCCACGTAACAACCGACAGTACGCCGGCCAGAGTAATATTGTTTGTCTTTCGCGGCAGCTCAACCGCTAGCTTATCCATTGCGGGCCCAAGATTCTTCTGAAACGCCTCAATAACATCCTTCTCCGACTGCGCGATCGACTGCATCGACTTGACCACGTCTCCGATCGAGGCGATGACGCCACGGACCCTATTGACAACACTACTCAGGATGACCGCATATTGCCCATCCTTAACCAGGTTCGCAAGCCCCTCTACGGTTGCCACGTCAGCAGATATCTGTCCCTGCTGCCCCGAATACACATTCAGCTTGACACCAATCGCAGCTATCCGCTCACACAGCTGGGCCATATCAACCGAAGTAGGCAAAGAATCATTAAGGGGAGAACAGGCCTTACGAATAGTAGTCCGAATGTATGCAAAGTCATCCTTGTAGCGATGGCGTTCCTCCGATGACAGGTAAACGCTACCAATTGTTTCAACTACCCCACCACCAGCACCCTTACTGTCCGGACAACTGACGAGGACATACGATGCCATACCATCACCATCAGGAATAGACACCATATAATTTGCCCCCTGCTTCACATAACCGAGAGCAGTCATATAACGATTAATCGACGCCACAACGATTGCATCTATTTTCGCGTCACAATTCGGAATTGCCCAACCCGACATCTTGAAGTCACCTTTCGCATATAGTCAGCGCCAGCCACATGGCTAACTCGTTTTAGACCCTGACCTCTTGGTATAGACTAACTCGTTTCGACCGGTCAGTCAATAAACGGTCGGATTATGTCAAGATGTGGACCGACATGCTACACAGCCGAGTGACAAGAAGGCAGCGCTCACGAGTTGCAGCTTGCACAGTGAGCCCCATCGATCACTGATGACCATCAAGTGCACTCTCTCATCACGCAGGCGCCGGCGGGCGCGGCGTTCGGCCGACCGGGGCGGACAGACGGACGTGGGGCGGACAGACGGACGTGGGGCAGGCCCGAAGGCCCACCCCACGAGAGCTGCGAGAGTCTAGAAGGCGACGAGGCTCGCCCGGCCACCTGCCAACCGCGCAGGTCGTCAACCGGGCCCCTCACGGACGGATCACGACGATATGCGGTTCGCCTTCTTCGTCGAAGCAGACCCTGCTGTGCGCGGTGAAAGCGGCGATGCCCTCGTCGTTTCGATACGCGGCAACCAACACTTTGAGGAGATCACCGGAGTCGCGCGTCGGTGCCTCCACGTCCACCCGCTCGGCTCCCGCAACCAACATGTTGGAACACACGGCCCCCTCGGGCACGTCACCCAGGACGCACGAGCTGGCGACGGATCCGAGCTGCTCCTCGTGCCAGGCGCGAGTGCTCTCATCCTGCGTGACGTCGATCTGATGCTCTCTCGAGTCGGAGAGAACACTGAGAGTCGAGGCCCCGACGACCGAGTCAACGGCCACCTGAGTATGCTCACTGACCTTGGCAACCGACACATCGTAGATGCCGGGGTAGGCGTAGACGACCGCGCCGCCAGAACCCGCGTGCCACAGGCCATCCGTCGAGGCGGCAACCGGGAAGGTTGCGCCGCCATCGCCGGAGGCGCCCAGCGCCCCTAACGACACTCCTCCCACACTCACATCGGAGGCGTAGCCATACGCCCGCACCGTCTCCGCGTGCGCGGCGCCCGAGACGACGCGCCACATGCCCACGTGTGGCCTGGGCACGCCCGCCCTCTCCAGGTAGACTTCACGGGTGACCGTGCGCCCATCGATAGAAAAATCGATGCTCGCCCCTTGACGCCCCCGCACATCACGCTCGTCGTACACCCGAACGCTCACCACGCTGCTGGCCTCCGACACGCGGCCACGGCGCAGGTCGACGGCGCCGCCACGCCCCACGCCGCTGTCGGCATCCGCTTCGGCGCCCTCAACCGCCATCGCGTCCTCGAAGCGCCCCTGGGCGATCGCCTCGGCGTAGTAGCGCGCAGCCGCCTCAGCGCTCACACTGAACGAATACACGAGGCCGCCCACCACCGGCAGCACAACGAACACACACACGAGGACAACAACGGTCCGCACGCGATTCTTCATGAGCTAGCTCCCCCTGGCATATCCAATCGGCCGCTGAGGGCATCGGCACCCCCAACCTCCAACCGGTCAATACGCGACAGCATAGTGCATACGCCTGTGGGGTGGACCAACAGGTCCACCCCACAGACAAGGCGCATGTGGCGTCAGCGCACGCGGAACTCGATGGTGGTTCCCTCGCCGACGTCGATGAGGTCGCCGTCGTTCAGGGCGATCGTCACCATGGGGGTGACGTCCTGGAAGGAGCCGTCCGCGTGGCGCAGGACCGTGCC
>CATWCG010000269.1:0-3254 GCA_958349165.1 uncultured Actinomyces sp.
CACCCGAACACCCCTCGGCGGCCACGCCCGCCCCGGCCTCGTCCGGCCTCCTCGAGGCCGCCGTCCACCACGCGTGCGACCTATTCCCCTCCCCGGTCTTGTCCATCGTCCAGCAGGAGGGAGCGCCGCGAGAGGAGACCGCTACTCGCTCACGCCCCGAGGGCAAGGCACCGTCGCGCACGCCCCTCGACGCCGCCCTGCGAGCCCTGCGCTTCCACGGGCGAAGGGCCATGCTGCGGGAGGAGGACCCGCTCACCTCGCCCCTCCTTCCGGCGGAGGGAAGGGTCATCCGACCGCGAACCATCCCGGGGACCGACCGCAAGCCCGGGCGATTCCCTCCCATCCCACGGACGCTCTCGCTGACACTTGAGACGCCGGGGGACGGCGGCGAGCCCACGGAGGCCGAGCTCCTCGCCGCGGCGCGCCACATGCACAAGACGCTGCCCCGCGCCTTGCGCGCCGCCGACGCGCGGGGGATCGAGGCCCTCCTCCAACCGGCGTCGGCCATGGGACCGACCACCCTCGTCCGACAGCTCCTCCCCCGCCTCATCGTCGTCGCCGAGGCCGGCTGGCACGGGGAGCACGCACTGCCATGGGACTGCCTGCGCCCCATCATCGAGCGCGAGAGCGCGCACCTGATCCGCGCTCTCCCCCATCGCAGCGCGCCACGCGCATAGTTGAGGGCCGCGCACCACAAGCAGGTACGCGGCCCGTGCCCCCTAGCGGGGCAAGGTTCGGAGCAGGCATGGAACCCGCCCCACTAGGCTCATCATGAACGCGGCGACCAGGACTTCAGGCGTTCAGCGAGTTCACGCGCCCTCATATCCAAGCGCTCAGCTTCTGACGCATCTCCGCTCTTCATCGCACGCCAATACTCGATCTTTGTGCGCAAGAACTCACGTCGCAATTCGATAATCTGCGCCTCCTCCTGAAGGCGCGCGTCCTGCTGCTCCAGCAGGGAAATAAACTCCGCGACGTCGCGTTCCGCGCCCAGCCCGGAACGCACATACTCACGCATGTCCGCGATCGACATTCCGGACGCCGACAGGCACGCGACCCAGGTCAGCAGCTCCAGGTCACCCTCCGTGTAGATGCGATGACCGCTGGAGGGATCGCGCGCGATGGCCGGAATGACGCTGACATCCTCGTAGTAGCGCAGAGTCGACGGGGGCAGGCCAACGAGCGCCGCTACCTCCTTAATGGAGTACGTGCGCCCGATGCCTGTTCCTGCCATAACCTCACCCTAAAAGACCTCAAGTCCTTGAAGTCAAGCGGAACTGCGGGACGTGCATCACGCGGCGCGACCAGCGCAAAAACCGTTCACGAAACCCAGCCGGGCCGCCCGTCACCGAACGACGGCAACGACCGGCCACGCGTCATGAGTCGAGCAGCTCGGCGCGGCGCTGGAACGCCCAGATCGGGCAGGTCTGTTCCCTCAGGCGAACCTCGACGACATCGAGGAGCTCGCAGCCTCCGTTGATATAGAAGCGCGCGTTGGATTCCGTCGATGTGACGAAGCCGTAGGCACGGCCGCCCCTCTTTGCCACAAAGTCCGGCAGCACTTTGGCAACGAGCCAACGCCCCACCCCCTTGCCGCGCATGCGACGGTCCACTGACAGGACCTCGAGGTACCAGTCGAAATCACCCAGGTCGATGGCGACCTGATCGCCCCGAGCCGCCACTTCGTCAAACTGGAGGACGAGCTTGGGGGTTGCGTATCGGAAGAGCTCATACCCGCCGTTGATGAAGTTTCCCCAGAAACCGACCTTGCGATCGTGCATGAGTGCCACGGCGACGACGCGCCCCTCATGCTCGACGACAAGCGCGTTCCTGCTCCTCAGATAGGCCTTGACGAGCATCCGATTGACTGCCGCTAGGCATTGCGGGTAACGCTCCGGCTGGTAGAGATATGGTTTCAGCATGATGTGAAACGGGTAGTCCAAGAACCCCTCGGTGATAATGCGTGTCATTTCGGGGATATCTGCACTAGTTGCGGGTCGACACTTCACAGCAGCCCTCCTTTGTTCTGTCGGACAGTATCGCGTGACTAGGTCGAAAACCTGACCACAGGTAGACAGCTGTCATACTACGCGATGAGCCACAATCTGACCTTGTCACTTAGATACGATGCACTTTGACAGCCAGAGAAGGATTACTTGACGACCGGTCAGGCACTGTCGGACTTGCGCGCCCTCGTTGCTTTGTATCCACGAACGGACGATAATCGAGTGACCCATCTCAGGAGGACTGCATGCGATTCTTTCGTGCCCTGTGCGCTGTGTTCGGGGCTCTACTCATCGTGCCCGCCCTGCCTTCAGCGTCCTTTGCTTCCGACGCTCCGACCGTGTCGGAGGCGTTTGTCCTGACCAAGGACGGGCAGCTCGTGGACACGCTGACCGTCAGGGATCCGTCACGCACTATGACGGAGTCGACGTGCCAGCCCTTTGCGGGTAGCTCGACCGACCACCGCGTCCAGTTCGTCCTGCTGGACGACGCGGCGGTGTGCCACATGCAGCTCATGTACACCCGCGCCGAGGACGAGAGCGAGTTCGAGCTCAAGGATTCGGGCGAATTCATCATGACGGCGCGAACCGATCAGACCATTGATGGTTACCGCCGGAATTTTGGCGTGACGCTGGTGATGACTTCCCTGTCGCTGAGCGTCGAGGGGGACGTGAAGTCGTCGACGGCCGGGGCGGAGAACTCGTCCATGACCTACGAGAACCGCTCTTTTACCGTGGTGACGTGGGAAGACTCCGTCCCCGAGGTGATCACCGTTCGCGGGAATCTGGCGAGCGGCGGCGACCGCTCCGCCGCTGGTGGCACTCGCGCGCTGCGGGACCCGTGGGGCGTTACTCCTCCCCCGGGTCGTCCCGAGGCCGGGGCCGCGCAGAGCGGTAGCGAGCCGTCGTCCGCAGCCTCCTCGTCGGGTCCATCGATCGGCCTGCTTATCGGCTTGATCGTCGGTCTCATCATCGTGGTGCTCGTCGGCGTCTTCGTCGTTTACGCGAAGCGCTCGAAGAAGTCGCCGACGCCAACGAAGGACGCGCAGGCACCCACGCCCGCGTCGCACGTGCGTCAGCAAGGCTCCCCGCGCGGCGAGGAGCGCCCGCCCGCCGCGCACGTCGCGTCCTCCCCGCAAGCACGCCGCGGCAGTGGGGATCCTGCACCGTCGAGGACCTCCGCGCCCCCGAGCGCTCAGCCCTCCAACGGGCGCCGCGCCCCCGCTGCGCCGCCCACCCGCCAGCAGGCAC
>CATWCG010000270.1:0-3252 GCA_958349165.1 uncultured Actinomyces sp.
GCGTGGGAGGGCCCTATGATAGGGGGAGCCTACCCGGCCTACAGACTATTGAGAGAAGGAGGGGACCATGCCCACCGGTAAAGTGAGGTTCTTCGACGCTGATCGCGGTTTCGGCTTCATCACGGGAGACGACGGGGCGGATGTCTTCCTCCACTCGTCCGCGCTGCCGTCCGACGCGCCGAGCCCCAGGGTGGGAGCTCGCGTGGAGTATTCGGTGGCCGACGGACGCAAGGGACCGCAGGCCCTGAGCGTGCGCTTCCTGAAAGAGACAGCTTCCGTTGCCCGAGCCAAGCGCCGCAAGCCGCAGGCGATGGTGCCGGTCGTCGAGGACCTCATCAAGCTCCTCGACGCCTCGAGCGCTACCCTGCGCCGCGGCTCCTACCCGGACAACGCGACCAAGATCGCGAAGGTGCTGCGCGCCGTCGCAGAGGAATTCGATGCCTAAGACTGGTGCCCGTGTTCGGGCAGTGAAGAAGGACGCCGTCCTGGAGGCCGCGCAAGACGTGGCCCGCGCGGGCGCCGAGGCCGTGGCGCACCCGCGTCCCGTCGGCGAGCACGTGGGCTTCGAGATGGTCTCGGAGCGCCTGGGAACCCACTACTTCGCGTCGACTGACGCCGGGTACGTGGGCTGGTGCTGGTCGGTGACGGTCGCCCGAGTGCCGCGCGGCCGCGTCGCCACCGTGTGCGAGGTCGACATGACGCCGCGCGAGGGGGCACTCCTCGCGCCCGAGTGGGTGCCGTGGGAGGCTCGCCTGCGCCCCTCCGATATTTCCCGCGAGGACACGCTGCCCTACGTGGCGGATGACGAGCGCCTGGAGCAGGGCTTCGAAGACACCAGCGAGGACCTCGACCTGCCGGTCGTGCGCGAGCTCGGCTTGGGCCGACCCCGCGTCCTGTCCGAGGAGGGTCGCAGCCAGGCCGCGAAGCGCTGGTACGCGTCGGAGCGCGGCCCCAAGTCGGGCCGTCGTCCGCGCAACACGTGCTCGACCTGCGGTTTTCTCATGAAGATGGGCGGCGACATGCGCACGATGTTCGGCGTGTGCGCCAACGAGTGGGCGACCGACGACGGCGCCGTCGTCTCCCTGGACCACACCTGCGGGTCTCACTCGGAGACGGACGTTCCGAAGAACGGCACCGCGTGGCCCGTGCGGCCCTCGCGCGTCAACGAGGGCGCGCTCGACGCCGAGCCGATGCCGCGCGCGTCAGAGCAGGCGGGCGACGAGGCCGTGACACAGCAGGCGCAGGAGGCGACGCCCTCGGGGGACGTTCCTGAGGAAGCGGAGCGGCCCGAAGCCGGCTGAGGCTTCGGCGAGAGCAGACTGATGGGAAACACCCGGGACGAGCGCCCGGGTGCTTTCTCAACAAGTGGGAACACGGCGGGTATGTTTGCACCCGGGCGCGTGAGCAGGCACGATTAAGCGGTGAGCACACAAGCACAGACCGCCCCATCCCACGGCGGCTTCACACAGTCACTTGATTCGTTCTTCCAGATTTCCAAGCGCGGTTCGACCATCGGTCACGAAATCCGCGGTGGAATCGTCACCTTCTTCGCGATGGCATACATCCTGGTCGTCAACCCGGCGATCCTGGGCAACGCCATCCCCAAGGACGGCTCCATCACCACCCAGGGCATCGCCGCAGGTACCGCGCTCGTCGCCGGCATCATGACGATCCTCATGGGTGTCGTCGCCAACTACCCCCTCGCCCTGGCCGCAGGCCTCGGCCTGAACGCGGTCGTCGCCTTCACCCTGGTCCTGGGCTCCGGCCTCAGCTACGGCGAGGCCATGGGCGTCATCGCGTGGGAAGGCATCCTGATCTTCCTCCTGGTCCTCACGGGCTTCCGCGAGGCCGTCTTCCGTGCGGTTCCCCCCGCCCTCAAGACCGCGATCACGGTGGGCCTGGGCCTCTTCGTCGCCCTCATCGGCCTGGTGAACGCGGGCATCGTCCGCACGGGCGCGACGCCCGTACAGTTCGGCATTTCGGGTTCGCTTGACGGCTGGCCGGCCCTGGTCTTCGTGTTCGGGCTCTTCCTCATGATCGTCCTCTACGTGCGTGGCGTGAAGGGCGCAGTCCTCATCTCGATCATCGCCTCCACGATCCTTGCCGTCATCGTCCAGGCGTTCGCGCACATCGATCGGATCTCCGACACGAACCCCACCGGTTGGGGCCAGACCGTTCCGGAGCTCAAGGGCTCCCCGATCGCCGTTCCCGTCTTCGACACGCTCGGCAAGGTCGACCTCTTCGGCGGCTTCGGCAAGCTCGGCGTTGTCTCCATCATTCTGCTGGTCTTCTCCCTCATGCTCGCCGACTTCTTCGACACGATGGGGACCATGGTCGCCGTCGGCGCCGAAGGTAACCTGCTGGACGAGCAGGGCAACCCGCCCAAGACTCGTCAGATCCTGATCATCGACTCACTGGCCGCCGTGGCCGGCGGCGTCGGCGGCGTCTCCTCGAACACCTCCTACGTCGAGTCGGCCTCGGGCGTCGCCGAGGGCGCGCGCACTGGCCTGGCCTCCGTGGTCACTGGTGTCCTCTTCCTCCTGTCGACCTTCCTCGCGCCCCTCGTTGAGCTGGTCCCGACCGAGGCCGCCTCCACGGCCCTCGTGTTCGTCGGCTTCCTCATGATGACCCAGGTGACCGACATCGACTGGGATTCCAAGGAAGTTGCGATCCCCGCCTTCATGACGATGGCCTTCATGCCCTTCGGCTACTCCGTGTCCGTCGGCATCGGCGTCGGCTTCGTGACCTACTCGCTCATCCAGCTCGTCAAGGGTCAGGCCCGCAAGGTTCACCCGCTCATGTGGCTGGTGTCCGTCCTGTTCATCATCTACTTCCTGATGGGCCCGATTCAGCGCCTCCTCGGCGTCGGCTGATTCGTCACCTGTCAGCCCTTTCCCGCCCCGCCGGAGCTTCGCTCCGGCGGGGCCGTCGTATCCTATGAAGATGCGCCGAGGAGGGGGAAAAGCCGACGGCCGCCCCCGCCTCGTTCGGCGCGAGCAGCAGCAGAGAGAGGGAGGTCTGGCGTGTCGGCAACATTCGCATCCATGCGCTACGTGAACTACCGGTACTGGTTCGTCGCATCCCTGATTGCATCCACCGGCGCGTGGCTCCAGCGCGTCGCCCAGGACTGGTACGTGCTGACGGTTCTCACCGATCACGATGCCTCGCAGGTTGGCGTGGTCACCGCTCTGCAGTTCTTGCCGATCATCCTGTTTTCGGCGTGGGCGGGGGTCCTCGCGGATCGCATCCCCG
>CATWCG010000271.1:0-3251 GCA_958349165.1 uncultured Actinomyces sp.
GGCTACGCCGAGGGCGAGTGCTATTTCCCCGGCTCTCCCCTGCTGACCGTTGAGGGCACGTTCGCGGACTGTACTCTCCTGGAGACGCTACTCCTGTCGATCCTCAACCATGATTGCGCGGTGGCTTCGGCCGCCTCGCGTATGACGATTGCCGCCCACGGCCGCCCCTGCATGGACATGGGCGCGCGCCGCGCCCACGAGCGCGCCGCCGTCTCTGCCGCGCGCGCCGCGATCATCGGCGGCTTCCAGGGCACCTCCGACCTCGAGGCAGCCAAGCGCTACGGGATCCGCTGCATCGGCACGGCCGCCCACGCGTTCACGCTCCTGCACGACACCGAGCGCGATGCCTTCGATTCCCAGGTCGCCAAGCTGGGCGCGGGCACGACGCTGCTCGTGGATACCTACGACATCAGGCAGGGCGTCATCAACGCGGTCGAGGCCGCGCGCGCGGCGGGCGGCGAGCTGGGCGCGGTGCGTCTGGACTCGGGCGACCTGGTCGCTGAGGCGTTCAAGGTGCGCGGCCAGCTCGACGCGATGGGCGCGACCTCCACGAAGATCACGGTGACCTCGGACCTGGACGAGTACGCGATCGCCGCCCTGGGCGCCGCCCCCGTGGATTCCTACGGCGTGGGCACCAAGCTGGTGACGGGCTCGGGCGTGCCGACGGCGGCCCTGGTCTACAAGGTCGTCCAGCGCGAGGATTCCAACGGCCAGACCGTGCTCGTTGCCAAGAAGGCCGAGTCGAAGTCCACGGTTGGCGGGCGCAAGGTCGCCGGCCGCGTCATGGGCGAGGACGGCTACGCGACCGAGGAGCTCCTGCTCGTCGGCACGTCCTTCGAGGAGGGCCAGGCTCTGCTGGCCGAGCGTGGTGCCCGCCCGCTGCAGGTACAGCTGGTCCGCGGCGGACAGATCGACGCCGAGGCCTGGGGCTCCGAGGCCCTCGCCCGCGCCCAGGAGCGCCACCTGCGCGCCCGCAACGAGCTGCCCTACCAGGCGTGGCGTCTCTCCGAGGGTGAGGCGGCGATCCCCACGCGCTACGAAAAGGTCGACTGACCGTTTCATGCACTGAACGACGCCCCGGCCTCGTCCTTCTCACGGAGGGACGAGGCCGGGATTCGTTATGCGTCAGGGCGCGCCGAGCGCGGCGGGCGGCGTCAGTGACGGCCGACGAACCATTCGCGCAGCAGGGCGATGCGCGCCTCGATCTGCTCGGTCGTGGCCTGGGCGACCTCGGGGCCCCCGCAGCGTGAGCGCAGGCGTGAATGGATGGTCGCGTGGGTCTCACCGGAGCGGCGCGACCAGGTGGAGACCAGGTGCTGGAGCTCCTTGCGCTTCGCAGCACGCAGCTTGTGCGCCGGGATTCCAGCGTTCTCCTCGCGCATCTTCTGGGCGGCGCGGCTCTTCTTCTGCGCGGCGACCTGGTCGGCCTGGCGGGCGCGCAGCAGGGTCGTCACCTGGTCGGCGTCCAGCAGGCCGGGAATGCCCAGGTATTCCTGCTCTTCCTCGGATCCCACCTCGGCGCCCGCGCCCCACGCGGCACCGTCGAAGAGGACGCCGTCGAATTCGGCGTCGGCGCCCAGGACCTCGAATTGGGAGAGCAGATCGGAGGATGCCTTCTCCTCGCGGTTGGCCGCCGCGACCAGGGCGTCCTCGGGGTTCCACATGTCGTCTTCGCTGGCCTCCTCGCGCCGGGGGCGGTCCAACGCGTGGTCGCGTTCGACCTCCATGTCGCCGGCGAGGGTCAGCAGGGGCACGACGGAGGGGATGAAGACGGTGGCCGTCTCGCCGCGGCGCCTCGCTCGCACGTAGCGGCCGATGGCCTGCGCGAAGAACAGCGGCGTGGAGGCGTTGGTGGCGTAGACGCCGACCGCGAGGCGGGGCACGTCCACACCCTCGGACACCATGCGCACGGCGACCATCCACTTGTCGGTGGAGTCGGCGAACTCGGAGATGCGGTCGGAGGCGTCCGCGTCGTCCGAGAGGACGACCGTGGGGGCCTTGCCGGTGATGAGGCGCAGGTGGCGGGCGTAGGCGCGCGCGTGTTCCTGGTTGGAGGCGATGACGAGGCCTCCCGCGTCGGGCACGGCGCGGCGCACTTCTTCGAGGCGCAGGTCGGCCGCGCGCAGGACGGCGGGAATCCACTCGCCCTTGGGGTCCAGCGCGGTGCGCCAGGCCTGCTTCATCATGTCCTTGGTGAGGGGCTCGCCCAGGCGCGCGCTGACCTCGTCGCCCGCGTTGGTGCGCCAGGCCATCTGTCCGGAGTAGGACATGAACAGGACGGGACGCACGACGCCGTCCTTGAGGGCGTCGCCGTAGCCGTAGGTGTAGTCGGCGCGCGAGCGACGGATACCCTCGGCGTCCTCCGCGTATGTCACGAAGGGGATCGGCGAGGTATCGGAACGGAAGGGCGTACCCGTCAGGGCCAGGCGCCGGGTCGCGTCCGTGAAGGCCTCGCGCACGCCGTCACCCCAGGACAGGGCGTCGCCCGCGTGGTGGATCTCGTCGAGGATGACGAGGGTACGGTAGGCGCGGGTGCGGGCCGCGTGAACGGCCGGGTTGGAGCCGACCTGGGCGTAGGTGACGGCCACGCCGTCGAAGTGCGATCCGGCCACGCCCTGGGAGTTCGTGAAGTCGGGGTCGATGTGAATGCCGAAGCGCGCGGCGCTCGAGGCCCACTGCCCCTTGAGGTGCTCGGTGGGGCACACGACGGTCAGCTTGTCGACGACGCCGCGGGCGATGAGCTCGGTCGCAAGGGTGAGGGCGAAGGTCGTCTTGCCGGCCCCGGGGGTCGCGACGGCCAGGAAGTCGCGCGGGGAGGCCGCCATGTAGCGTTCCAGGGCAGCGGCCTGCCAGGCGCGCAGCCTGCCAACGGGCGCGCGCCGGGTCGTCTCGCTCACTTGTCGGAGCCCTTACCGCCGTCGGAGAAGGGCCAGTTGCGCCCGTTCTTGCCCATCGAGTCCCGAAGCTCCCTGCAGGTGGGGCACACCGGGTACCGGGAGGCGTCGCGGGTAGGGATCCAGACCTTTCCGCACAGGGCGACGACGGGCTGGCCCGTGACCATCGAGGAGTTCGCCTTGTCCTTGCGCACGAAGTGGGCGAAGCGGTCACCGTCACCGTCGGTGCGCTCCTTGCGCGTCTCGGTGCGCTCCAGCAGGCCGGTCGAGGACGCGGTGGAGGGACCGGAGGGCGCGGAGGGGCCGGTGGGTTCGTCGAGGGCATTACGCATGGTGTCCATTGTACGTGCCTGGGGG
>CATWCG010000272.1:0-3248 GCA_958349165.1 uncultured Actinomyces sp.
GCGACCCGGGCCTCGTCCCTGGATGAGGAACGAGGCCCGGGAACGTTCACGGGGCACAGACCCTATAAGAAAACCGCCTGGACTACATGTTGGGAGCGAACGTAATTTCGCCGGAGCGAATGAGAGGCAGGAGAACGGCCGTGCCAGTGACCCGCGCGGTCAAGCCACTGAGGGCTTCACGAACAAAGGGAATCGCTGCCATGAGCGCGACTTTCGATGCGAAGTCGGCAGATGCTTCAGGGGCGAGGACAAACTCCTGAGACCCCGCATAATCGGTGATGGCCGCGATAACGGCCTGCCACTGCGCGGCTTTGAAATGGAATTCAAACCGAGCTCCGAACTCTTTTCCTTCCTGCCGAGTCCCGAGCTTGCAGGTAATCTCGATCGGCGTCGACTCGCTATCTTCACGATCGACACCTGCCTGCGGAGCATTGTCAATGAGGTCAATCGACAGGTGGTCAAAGCGGATAGCTGCCAGCTGGAGTTCCGCAATCCTGAGCATCTCGTCGGCGGTTGTCAAGAGCGGCACGTCAGACATGAGCTGGCTCCTGGGTAATGGTCCAGCCGTCGGCGATTACCTGTGCCTTACGCGGCGTCGCCGGAACACGGACAGTCGCCTTGGCGGCTCCGGTCATCTGCCACGTAGCGGGCACGCCCTCACCACAGTCATCGACAACCTTAATGTCGAGGAGTGCGTCGACGGCCATCGCGTATCGGATGATGGAAGACACGGTCGGGTTAGCGTCATAGCGTTCAAACGCAGCGACCGTCGGCTGACTGACGCCCATGCGCTCGGCGACAGTCTGCTGGCTGAGCTTATGCTCCTTGCGAAGGCCTACCAAATCCTCAAGAAGGCGATCCCTCGCATCGACCAGCAGATCTGCTCGGCGCTCAAGGATCTCATCACTCACTGAAGTCATAGATTAAACTATATAAGTATGAGATGCCGTTATGCAAACTTCAGTCATGTTGTGTGCGCGGCTCGACACCCCAGCATGTGGAATATCCAGAGATGAGGAGATGCTCGGCAATGTCGATCTCAGCGTCTTGCGCGGCCTTGGTCGCAGCCGGGTCACCCTTGATGATCACCTTCTCATGAGCATGGAGGCCCAGTATGCAACGGTCAAGCTGCTCGGATGGCTGCGCATGGATGAGGCGGACCTCAACCGGAATCCCTACGCGATTGACTTCATTAACACTGATCTCACCCTGGCTCCAGCGAATTTCGAAGAGAACGTCCTCGCCGCGCAAAGACTTCAGTTCTTCCGGTGGATAGAGCTTACCTTCGGCTGCTTTTTCGAGACGCTTCTTAAACGTCGCACGAATCAGCGCTTCTTGGTATGGATTCCAGCGGCGGTTCTCCGGGGCCTTGATGGCTCCCATGAGAGCCTCTACAGCTAACGTGATGTGCTCTTGAGCCGTGCCATTGCCACCGCCATACCAATAGAAGTCCACACGCCGGCCACGACACGCATTCGACCTGGAGGAATCATCTGCGACGCTCATGACCTCCATGGTAGCTGGGTGGCATTGATTGTTGAGCGCACATGCCGTCGACGGCTTGCCACGTACAACACGCAAGGGGACTTCACAGTCGCCCCCGAGCATGAGGAATCTGACACCGGTCCACACAATGCGACCCGGGCCTCGTCCCTGGATGAGGAACGAGGCCCGGGAACGTTCACGGGGCGCCCGCCCCGCGCGGGCGGCTACTCGACCGTCACGGACTTGGCGAGGTTGCGCGGCTGGTCGACGTCCAGCCCCTTGGTGGAGGCGAGTTCGCAGGCGAAGATCTGCAGCGGCACGACGGTCAGGAGCGGCGCGTACAGGGTCGGCACGGGGGGCACGCGGAAGACGACCTCGGCGAACTCATCGACGGAGGTGTCCCCTTCCTCGGCGACGACGATCGTGCGGGCGCCGCGGGCGCGGACCTCGGCGATGTTGGCCAGGACCTTGCCGTGCAGCTCGGGACGACGCGGGGTCGGCACGATGACGATGACGGGCTGCCCCTCGTCCACCAGGGCGATGGGGCCGTGCTTGAGCTCGCCGGCGGCGAAGCCCTCGGCGTGGATGTAGCAGATTTCCTTGAGCTTGAGCGCGCCCTCGAGGGCGACGGGGAAGCCGACGTGACGGCCCAGGTAGATGACGGAGGTCGCGTCTTGCATCGTGCGGGCGAATTGGCGGACCGTCTCGCCGTTGTCGAGGACGCGGGCGATGGCCTCGGGGACACGCGCGAGCTTGTCCATGTAGTCGGCGATCTCGTCGGCGTACTTGTTGCCGCGCACCTGCGCCAGGTACAGGCCCAGGATGTAGCAGGCGGTGACCTGCGCGGTGAAGGCCTTCGTGGAGGCGACCGCGATCTCGGGGCCCGCGTGGGTGAGGATGACGGCGTCGGACTCGCGCGAGATCGTCGAGCCGGGCGTGTTCACGATGGCGACGACTTTCGCGCCCTGCTCGCGGGCGTGGCGGATCGCCTGAATGGTGTCCATGGTTTCGCCGCTCTGGGAGATGGCGACGACCAGCGTCTTCTCGCCGACGACGGGGTCGCGGTAGCGGAACTCGCTGGAGAGTTCGACCTCGACGGGGATGCGGCACCAGTGCTCGATCGCGTAGCGGGCGACCTGGCCCGCGTAGGAGGCGGTACCGCAGCCGATCATGATGACCTTGTCGACGGAGCGCAGGACGTGCTCGGGGATGCGCACCTCGTCGAGGGCCAGGTGGCCGTGGGAGTCGATGCGGTCGGCGAGGGTGGCGCCCACGGCTTCGGGCTGCTCGTGGATTTCCTTCTCCATGAAGGTCGGCCAGCCGTTCTTGGTGGCGCGGTCGGAGGAGAAGTCGACCTCGTATTCCTTGGGGGTGATGGGCGTTCCGTCGGGGTCGATGACGGTCACGTCGGTCGCGGAGACGACGACGATCTGGTCCTGTCCGATCTCGACGGCGCGGTTGGTGTGCTCGACGAAGGCCAGGACGTCGGAGCCCAGGAAGTTTTCGCCCTCGCCCAGGCCGATGACCAGCGGGGAGGATCGGCGGGCGGCGACGATGACGTTGGGCGACTGGTTGGAGACGACGAGGAGCGTGAAGGTGCCGTGCAGCTGGGCGGTGACCGCGCGCATGGCGACGACGAGGCGGCGGGCGACCTCCTCGTCCGCGCCGGCGAGCCCGGCGACGTCCCCCGTGTACGAGGCCGACGCCGCCTGGTCGTAGGCGCGGGCCAGCAGGTGGACGACCACCTCGGTGTCGGTCTCGGA
>CATWCG010000273.1:0-3227 GCA_958349165.1 uncultured Actinomyces sp.
GGAGGAGGCGGGCAGGGTGAGGACTCCGGGGTTCGTGACTGCCCCCGTCACGTAGACGATGACCTGGTCGGTGGCGGGGGTGTTGGTCGGCGCGCTGGCGCCTCGGCTGGTGGGGTTTTGGGGCCCCTGCTCCTGCGTGTCGGCTTCCTGCTGCGTAGATTGCTCGGTCTCCTGCGCGGCCGCGTGTTCGGCGGCCGTCGCGTGGCGCCACACGCCGATGCAGGCGAGGAGGACGAGGACGATGAGTAGGGCGGCCGCGGTGGCTCCTCCGGGTAGGAGGCGCAGGGCGGTTGGTTCGGGTGGTTCGTCTTCTTGCAGCGCGCTGTCGTAAACGGCCTTGGTCAGGGCCGCCATCCGACGGCGCGCGAGCCATCGTGGAGGGTTCATTCGTCGACGCTATGCCAGTTCCAACGCCGGTGTCGCGCCAGATTCGCGCCCCTGTGGATAACCGCGACGCGGCCAGTGGGCCTGTGGATGGACGCCACAGCGCGATGACCTCCTTGAGCGAGCGTGAGACAGGCGTCCCAAGGGATACTGTTCCGGTAACGACGAAGCCCCGGGCGCGATGCGCCCCAGCCCCCGAAAGACACCACCATGAGTGAGAACATCGAGGATCTCAAGGCGCAGCTCGCTGCAGCGGAGGCGGCAGCGAAGGCCGCCGAGGCCGAGGCCGCACGCGCGAAGGCCGAAGCCCTGCGTCTCCAGCTCGAAGCCGCCGGATCCGCAGCCGCGCAGGAACCCGCCGCACAGGCCGAGGCTCCCGCCGCCCCGGCCTCGACGCCCGAGGCCACCCCGGCCTCGTCCCCCAGCGGCGACCTGTCCGCTTTCGCCACCCAGATTCAGGCCGCCTACTCGTGGGATGTCCCGGCCATCACGATCGGCACGCTGATCGACGGCGGCTCGCGCGTGCCCGGCGTCAGCGCGGCGATGCCGGTGCCCATGTTCAACCGTCACCTCCTGGTCGCGGGCGCGACGGGCACGGGCAAGACCCGCACCCTGCAGCTCCTGGCCGAGGGGCTGTCGGCGGCGGGCTCCTCCGTGCTCTTGTGCGACGTCAAGGGCGACCTCACGGGCCTGGGCGAGGCCGGCGCGAGCTCCGAGAAGCTCCTGGCCCGCACGGCCGCCAACGGTCAGGAGTGGGTGTCCTCGTCGTTCCCGATCGAGCTGCTGAGCCTGGGTGGCGCGGACTCGCAGTTCCCGGGCGTGCCCGTGCGCGCCGAGGTCTCCGACTTCGGCCCGATCCTCCTGGCCCGCGCCCTGTCCCTGAACACGACACAGGAGCAGGCCCTGCAGCTGATTTTCGCGTGGGCGGACGGCCAGGGCCTGGAGCTCGTGGACCTGCCGGACCTGCGCTCCGTCATCTCCTTCCTGACGTCGGATGAAGGCAAGGAGGAGCTGGCCACCATCGGCGGCGTCTCCAAGGCCACCGCCGGCGTTATCCTGCGCGCCCTGACCGCCCTCGAATCCCAGGGCGGCGGCCAGTTCTTCGGGGCCCCCGGCTTCGACACGGCCGACCTCATGCGCATGGATTCGACCGGCCGGGGCATCATCTCCCTGCTGGGCGTCGGCGACATCTCGACGCGCCCGGCGCTGGTCAGCGCCGTCATCATGTTCCTGCTCGCCAACCTCTTCTCCACCCTGCCCGAGGTCGGCGACATCGAGCGCCCCAAGCTCGTGTTCTTCTTCGACGAGGCACACCTGCTGTTTGCGGACGCCACCAAGGAGTTCGAGCGCCAGGTCGTCCAGACCGTGCGCCTGATCCGCTCCAAGGGCGTGGGCGTCGTCTTCGTGACGCAGACCCCCAAGGACATCCCCTCCGACGTGCTGGCCCAGCTGGGCTCGCGCATCCAGCACGGCCTGCGCGCCTCCACGCCCGACGACTTCAAGAAGCTGAAGGCGACCGTGCAGACCTTCCCAAAGACCAGCCTCGAGCTGGACGAGGTCCTCACGACGCTGGGCACGGGCGAGGCCGTGGTGACGGTGCTGGACCCAAAGGGTAACCCGACGCCGGTCACCCCCGTCGGCATCTGGGCGCCCGCCTCCGTCATGGGCCCCGCCTCCGCCGACACGGTCGCCCGCGTCAACCAGTCCAGCACCATCATGGGACGCTACCGTGACGCCGTGAACCCGGACTCCGCCGAGGAGAAGCTGGCGCGTCGCGCCCAGGAGGCCCAGGCCGCCCGCGAGGAGGCAGCCGCGCGGGAAGCGGCCGCCAAGGAGGAGGAGAAGGCCCGCAAGGAGGCCGAAAAGGCCGCCGAGAAGGCGGCGAAGGAGGCAGAGAAGGCCGCCGCCAAGGAAGAGGCTGCCCGCCAGAAAGAAATGGAGAGACTGCGCCGCCAGGCCGACAAGCAGGCGGAACGCGAGGAGGCCGCGCGCCAGCGCGCCGCCGAGCGCCGCGCCCGCCAGGTCGAAAACGCCCTCGGGTCGGTGCTGCGCACCGCGGGACGCGAGATCACCCGTTCCATCTTCGGGACGCGCAAGCGCTGAGGCACGCGTTCTCACGGTTTTCCCCCTCACGAGGCCGGCGCAAAGGTCACCGATTCAGGTGCCTTTGCCCCGGCCTCGTCTCACAGTGCGACCACTGCACCAAGCGCAGGCAAAATGCGGGTAGGCTGCGTGGCAAGTGACCAACACACGCGGGGAGCCCCTCATGCGCATCGGATTTATCGGGACGGGAGCCATGGCCCAGGCCATCGCTCGCGGCGCCGTCGCGTCCGGTGTCGATCCCGCGACGCTGGTGTTCTCCAACCGCACGCCCGACAAGGCCTGCGACCTGGCCGACGAGCTGGGCGCGACCGCCGCGTCCTCGAACGTGTCCCTGGCCCGCCAGGCCGACATCGTCATCCTGGCCGTCAAGCCCAAGGATCAGCGCGCGGTCATCAAGGAGATCGCCCCCACCGTGGTCTCACGCCCCGACGCGTGCGTCGTGTCCCTGGCCGCCGGGCGAACCCTCGACCAGATAACGCAGGACTTCGGTGCGGGCATCCCCCTCGTGCGCGTGATGCCGAACGTGGCGGCCACCGTCAGGCAGTCCATGACGGCCCTGACGGCCACCCGCACCACCGACGATCAGGTGAACGCCGTGCGCGACCTCATGAACTCGGTCGGGCGTACCGTCCTCATCGACGAGGACTATTTCCCTGTTTTCCAGGCCCTGGCCTCGTGCTCGCCGGCCTGGTATTTCCAGATCATTGATTCTTTCGCCCGCGCGGGCCTCAAGTATGGGC
>CATWCG010000274.1:0-3214 GCA_958349165.1 uncultured Actinomyces sp.
GGACGCAGTCCGGCCAGAAGCTCCACCGTCACGACATCGAAGACGATCACCTGAATCGTCTCGTTGGCGCCCAGGGCACCCGCGATGCCGGCCGCCAAGGCGCCGATCGCGAACATGAGGAACACGAAGCTGACGATCATGACCTCGATGATGCCGCACACGAGGGCGGCGAGGATCCATACCCACCACATGGTGTCGTTCCCTTACTGCTCTATTCGGTGACGCCGCGCGCCCACCAGCGCCCGTCCGTGCGCCCGGCGAGCAGGGGCATGCCGTAGACCTCGGACAGGTTGACGCCCGTCAGCACGTCCTCGATGGGTCCCTGATGGGCGATGGTCCCCTGCGACATGATCGCGCAGTGGGTCGCGCCGTCGGGAATCTCTTCGATCTGGTGGGTCACCAGGATGATCTGAGGAGACTTCGAGCCCTTCATAATCTCGGAGAGCGCGCCGATGAGGAGCTCGCGCGCCCCCAGGTCGAGGCCAGAGGTGGGTTCGTCGAGGACGAGCACCTCGGGGTCGGTCATGAGCGCGCGCGCCAGAAGGACGCGCTGCGCCTCGCCCTCGGACAGGGTGGCGAACTCGCGCTGAGCCAGGTGGGCGACGCCGAAGATCTCCATGAGCGCGTTCGCGCGCTCATCGTCGACCTCTTCGTATTCCTCGTCGTGAGCGACAGCGACGCCCCAGGCGGCGCTGCGCACGGTGTCCAACACCGACTGCGTGGGGACGATCTTCGCCGCCACGGCAGCCGAGGCCAGCCCGACGCGCGTCGCGACATCTGCCGGATCCGCGTGGGCAAGATCCGTCTCCGACACCGTCACCTCGCCGCTATCGGGAGCGATGCGGCCCGAGGCGACGCGCGCCAGCGTCGTCTTACCCGCGCCGTTGGGACCGACGATGACCCAGTGCTGGCGCGGACGCGTCGACCACGAGACGTCGGACAGGACCTGCGTGTCTCCTCGCTGGAGGGACACGTGAGAAAGATTCAGGACGTAAGTCATGCGTCAAGCCTAGTCGTGTTGGACACCGCGCGCGCCCTAGACGAGCGAGCGGTACAGGTCGGCGGTCTTCACGCCGATGGCTTCCCACGAGAAGTGCTCGCGCGCACGCACGAGGCCTGCCTCGCCCATGCGACGCCCCAGCTCCGGGTCGTCCAGGACACGAATAAGGCGATCCGCCATATCGTGCTCGAAGGTCGTGGGATCCAGCGGGGTGCCCGTGCCGTCCTGCATCTGCTCGATCGGCACGAGGTAGCCCGTCTCGCCGTCGACGATCACGTCGGGGATGCCGCCGGTCGCCGTGCCGACGACGGGAAGGCCGAGCGCCATCGCCTCCAGGTTGACGATGCCGAGGGGCTCGTACACCGAGGGGGTGATGAAAACCTGGGCGGCGGAGAGGATTGCGGCGACCTCTGGCTGCGGAAGCATCTCGGAGATGAGGACGACGCCGGAGCGGGTCGCGCGCAGGTCGGCGACGAGGCCCTCGACCTCGGCGGCAATCTCGGGGGTGTCCGGGGCGCCCGCGCACAGGACCAGCTGGACGTCGTCGGGCAGCAGGCGGGCCGCGCGCAGGAAGTAGGGCAGGCCCTTCTGTCGGGTGATGCGGCCGACGAAGACCACCGTGCGACGCGTCGGATCGATACCGTGCTCCGCCAGGACACGCTCGCGCAGCTCATCCCCGGCCTCGCCCGTCGGCGCGTGCCACTTGTTCAGGTCGATGCCGTTGTGGATCACGTGGACGCGCTCGGGGTCGACGCTCGGGTAGCAGCGCAGGATGTCCTCGCGCATGCCGTTGGAGACGGCGACGATGGCGCTGGCGGCCTCGTAGGCGGTCTTCTCCACGTAGGAGGACAGGCGGTAGCCGCCGCCGAGCTGCTCGGCCTTCCAGGGGCGCAGCGGCTCCAGCGAGTGGGCGGAGATGACGTGCGGGATGTCGCCGAGGAGCGAGGCCACGTGGCCCGCGAAGTTGGCGTACCAGGTGTGTGAGTGCACCAGATCCGAGCCTTCGCACGCGGCGGCGATCTCCAGGTCGACGCCGAGGGTACGCAGCGCTGCGTTCGCCCCCTCAAGCTGGGGCAGGTCGCTATGGCCGGTCACCCCCGGATCGGCTCCATCGGTGCCGGGATCGCGGGGGCCGTCAAACGCCTGCACTCGCAGATCATCGACGAGGCCGCGCAGCACCTTTGCCAGCTCGAGAACATGGACACCGGCACCGCCGTAAACGTGGGGCGGGTATTCGCGGGTAAGAAGATCGACGCGCATGATGTGGTCCTTCCGACAGTGGCGACGCGTGTAACACATAGTATCTGAATTCACGCCGGTCGAAATCGAAACGAGACGGTGTAGCAAACGATAGACATTTGTAATACAGTGTGATCACACCCACGGCCTGCGGCGAGGCAGGCCCAATCGACCAACGAAGAGGTGCCGTATGGCAAAGAACCACGTTCTGGCAATCGTTCTTGCGGGCGGTGAGGGTAAGCGTCTGATGCCGCTGACGGCAGATCGCGCGAAGCCGGCCGTCCCGTTTGGGGGTCATTTCCGCCTGATCGATTTCGCTCTGTCGAACATCGTCAACTCCGGATACCTCAAGATCGTCGTGCTGACCCAGTACAAGTCTCACTCGCTTGACCGCCACGTGACGAAGACTTGGTACACCTCTCCCCTGCTCGGCAACTTCATTGCTCCCGTTCCGGCCCAGCAGCGTCGCGGGCCGCACTGGTACCTGGGCAGCGCGGACGCGATCTACCAGTCCCTCAACATCGTCGACGATGAGGCGCCTGAGTACATCGTCATCATCGGCGCGGACAACATCTACCGCATGGACTTCTCGCAGATGGTCCAGCACCACATCGACTCTGGCCTGCCTGCGACGGTCGCCGGCATCCGCCAGCCGATCGAGCTCGCTCCCGCCCTGGGTGTCATCGACGGCGAGGGTGGCGTCGTCAAGAACTTCCTTGAGAAGCCTCAGAACGCCGTGGGCCTGCCCGACGACCCGACCAAGGTGCTCGCCTCGATGGGCAACTACGTGTTCACCACGAAGGACCTGGTCAACGCCCTGCGCGAGGACGCCAACAACCCCGACTCGAAGCACGACATGGGCGGCAACATCATCCCGTGGTTCGTCGAGCGCGGCGAGTGCGGCGTCTACGACTTCCAGGACAACGACGTGCCGGGTTCGACCGACCGCGACCGCGATTACTGGCGCGACGTTGG
>CATWCG010000275.1:0-3198 GCA_958349165.1 uncultured Actinomyces sp.
GTCCAAGAGAGCCTGCAGCGCGCGGATGCGGGGCCCGTCCAGGCGCACCCAGACGCCCTCCACCTCCACGTATTCGTCCCCGCGTCCGAGGGCCTCGAGGGCCTCGCGCACGCTCAGGCTGTGGGCGCCGACCCGCAGGCGCACGAACAGGTCGAACCAATCGGACTGCGCGTCCTCGACGCGCAGATCGACGGCCATCCCGTCGTCGGACACCTCGATGGCGCGCACGTCGTCGGCCACGTCCCACACGAGGCCCTCGATGGCCTCACGATCCACGACCTCCGTGAGGAACCGCGGGACCCGCCACGGGGCGATGCGCCCGGTGGCGGGAAGCATCGTCCACAGGTCGCCTCCCGCGTCGCGTCCCCACCGGTTAATGCGCGCGACGAGGCTCGCCACGGCCTGGTCTCCGACGCCTTGCGCAAGCGGCGTGCGCGAGCGTGACCCGCCCTCGTCATACTCCGCCCACCAGCGCACCACGACGGCCTGACCGTCCCGGCGTACCGTGCCCACGACCGACACAGGCGGCGTCGCCTCCGGGTCGAAGCTACCGTCGATGGAGCTCATTGCGAAACGTTTGCGCAGCGCGGGCAGCCACGAGGCGCGAAAGTCGGCGACGTCCGAGGTCGGCACCCGCAGCGCGCGCCCGAGGGGAAAACCCTCCAGCGCGGCGAGCCCCTCGATGCGCGCGGCCGACGTGCCCCCGTCGAGGAGCAACAGGGCGGCGTCGCGATCGATCCTCGGGCTGGCCAGCACGTGGTCGCCGTTGCGTGCCACGACTCGCACGTCCAGCCCCTCGTCCCCACAGGTCACGTCGATATCGGCGTCCCACGTCGCGTGCGAGAGTACGAAGGGCTCGCGCGCGTCCGCGGATGCGAAGAGCTCGACACCCGCGCGCACGAGGCGGGTCAGCCACGCGTAGGCGTGCTCTCCCAGCGAGCTGAGGGTGACCTCCGTGCGCGAATGCCACGAGCGCGATTCACGCGAGAGCCGGTAGCCTTCGCGCAGCAAGGACACGTGGGTGGGATCGAGCCCATCCGTCACCGATGCCCACTGCGTGGCCGTCAGGTCTAGCCACGAGGCCCGCTTCGGCGTCCACGAGGAGGCTCCTCGCCGCAGCGGCGTGAGCGAGGCCTCCACGGCCGGATCGTGCGCGTCGATGACGAGGGCCAGGGGCGCTCCGCCGCGTGAGCGTTCTCCCCCCAGCACCTGCCCCAGGACGCGGCTCCACTCGGGTATGTGGGCCTGGCGCTCGATGGCCTGCGCGCGACCCGTGATGAGCGTGGCCACCGCATGGGGACAATCCTCCCTCAGCGGGCAGGCGCAGGCGAGCGTGGGGCGCAGTGCCCCGTGCGAGATGCGCACCCGATAGGTCAGGCCCGCGTCCTTCACGCGCGCCTCCAGCTGGCCATCCTCCCCGGCCCACGACACGTCGCGCACGGCGCCCGCGCGTTCCAGGCGCAGGCCGTTGGCCCAGGTGGCGGGGCCGACGAGGGCCATGATGTCGTCGTCGGACATCGACGCGAGGGTCTCGCTCAGAGGCAGGGTTACCATCCTTTCAGTCTACGGCACGCTCTCAGGTGCGGCGCCGTCAGTCGTCAAGCCCCTCCGCCATCCATTCACCCCCACTCCACACGAGCAGGACCACTCGCCCGTCCTCGAGCGTGGCGCGCATGTAGGCGCGGGCCCGCTCACCCGCCCACCAGCGCCCGGCGACGGGCCAGGGGCCGGCGACGCTGCGTATCCTCGCGGGTCCCACGAGGCCCGCGAAGGCGTCGCACCTATCCGATTCGCGCTGAGCGGAGCGCCCGGCGCGCAGATACGCGGGGGGCGCCGTCAGCGCGCCGCGCTGGTCGACGCAGACGTCGCTGCCCGCTCCGATCGACGCTGTCAGACGCACCGGCACCGGTTCCTCGAACAGGGTCGCCGGTGGCTCCGACACGGCCCCCTCCCAGGCGCCAGAACGGGAACGTAGCGCCTCCCCCGCTCCCCACGGCGCCATGACGACGCGGCTGCGCGGGTCGTACCCGCCCTGCATGAGAGCGTTCGGCCCAGCCAGGCCCTGGATGCGCACGGCGCTGCGCGACACGTCTGCCTCCCTGTGTCCGCGCCCCCACAGGGCCGACGGGGCATCGCCGGGATGCGGGTCGCAGGCCGTCAGACGGATTGATCGGACCTCACCGGAGGGCCCCTGCGTTGCGCTCATCCACCCCGTCAGGGTCCAGCGCACACGCAACGCAATGTCGGCACTCACCGACAGGTCGCATCCGCTCCACGTGCGACTGCGCGAGGAGCCGCCACCGTCTGTCACGTCGATGCGCAGCGTGTGCGAGACGAGGCCCGCTCGGAAGAGGCGTCCGGAGAGTTCGTCGGCCGCACGTGTCACGGGGATCGTCATCGTCTCGATGCGCTCTCCTCCGCTGTCGATATCGCGCTCGACTGACAGGTCCGAGTGAGCGCGCGCCCCGAGCGGCACGACGACATCCCCGCCCGATGCCAACGCCCACAGACGCTGGCCGACGTCCCCGAAACGCTCGCACACGGGGCCGCGGCCAAGACCGCGCAGGTCCGAGCACGTCGTGATGCCCAGCCCCGCCAGGAGCTGGATAGTGGCCCGCATGCGTTCGCACATCGACGTCGGCACGCATCCCAGAGCGCTGGATAGGCCGAGTGGGCCGAGAAACGAGAGCGTGTCGTCGGAGGGGATGATGCGCCCCGCCCTGGCAGCCTCCGTGGAGGCAAGAGGACCGTCGGCGATTCCAACGAAGCACTCGACACCCACGGCCGCCTCGATCGCCTCGACCAGCAGGGAGGCGGCCTGCTCTTCTCCGCCCGCCCAGCGCGCGGGCCCCCGAGCGCGGCAACGCGCCAGCCCCGGGCGCAGGCACTCGACACCCGCCGCGACCGTGTCGAAGGCGTCGACGACCGCGCCAAAGGCGCGCGCCTCCCGGTCGGGGTCACGCGGCAGACAAACGAGCTCCGGGCACAGGTAGGTCGCCTGGCGCACGCTCATCCCCGAGCGCACGCCGCAGCGCCTGGCTGCGGCGCTGGCGATCTCGATACGTTCCGCGTGGGTCACAGCGCCGCACCCGCCGGGGGGCAGGTCGACCACCAGGCAATTCACGGGCCAGTCGGGCACCCACACCACCATGTAGCGCACCTAGACCACCGCCCGTCTTTCTCCCGCGACGCTCATCG
>CATWCG010000276.1:0-3195 GCA_958349165.1 uncultured Actinomyces sp.
ACTTCGGCCGCCGCGAGGTGCGTAACTTCCTGGTCGCCAACGCCCTGTACTGGCTGGAGGACTTCCACGTCGACGGCCTGCGCGTCGACGCCGTGGCCTCGATGCTCTACCTGGACTACTCGCGTAAGGACGGCCAGTGGCGTCCCAACCAGTACGGTGGCCGCGAGAACCTGGAAGCCATCGACTTCATCCAGGAAGCCAACGCGACCGCGTACCGTCGCCACCCCGGCATCGTCATGATCGCCGAGGAATCCACGGCGTGGCCGGGCGTGACTGCCCCGACCTCGGGCGGCGGCCTCGGCTACGGCATGAAGTGGAACATGGGCTGGATGAACGACACCCTGCGCTACCTGAGCGAGGATCCGGTCAACCGCCGCTGGCACCACGGCGAGCTCACCTTCTCGCTCGTGTACGCCTTCTCCGAGAACTACGTGCTGCCCCTGTCCCACGACGAGGTCGTTCACGGCAAGGGCTCCCTCATCTCCAAGATGCCCGGCGACAAGTGGCAGCGCCTGGCCGGCCTGCGTTCCCTGTATGCCTACCAGTGGAGCCACCCGGGCAAGCAGCTCCTCTTCATGGGTCAGGAGATTGGCCAGGAGCAGGAGTGGAACGAGTCCTACTCTCTCGACTGGTGGCTGCTGGACCAGGAGGGGCACGCGGGCGTCGCGGCCCTGGTGGAGCGCCTCAACAAGATTTACGCGGACTCCCCCGCCATGTGGGACGACGACTACACGGGCTTCGAGTGGATCGACGCCTCCGACGGCGATCACAACCTGATCTCCTACCTGCGTAAGGGCGCCGACGCCGAGGGCAACCGCGAGGTCGTCGTGTGCGTCTCGAACTTCGCGGGCAACCCGCATGAGGGCTACCGCGTGGGCCTGCCCTTCGGCGGCGAGTGGGTCGAGATCCTCAACACGGACGCCGAGGAGTTCGGCGGTTCCGGCGTGGTCAACGTCGGTCCGATCATCGCCGAGGACACCCCGTGGAACGGCCGCCCGGTCTCCGCTCAGCTGCGCGTGCCGCCGCTGGGTGCCGTGTGGCTGGTGCCCGCCTCTCAGGTGCGCTGACGCCATAGGCTCGTGCGACGAGGCCGGGGCAGGGATTCCTGCTCCGGCCTCGTGTCGTTCTGTGTGCGGCGCAGCTCGAAGCCGCGTCGCACACACTGTCACATGAGAAGCATCGCCAGGCGCGTGCGCGCCTTCGACACCTCGGGAGAAGAGCCCGCGACGCGGAAGAGATCGAGGAGACGCAGGCGCAGCACGTCACGCTCCTCGGCGTCCGTGGTCGCCGCGAGAAGCTCGAGGAGCACGTCGAAGGCAGCTTGGGCGTCCCCGGCAGCGAAGAGCGCGTCGGCGCGCGCCGCCGGGTCGCTCGCATCGTGCTCACCGTAGGCGCGGGCGGCGAAGCGAACGCGCGACAGGTGCGACTTGGCGTCCTCGTCGCGAGGATTGAGCTCCACGACCCGCTCCCACAGGGCGATCGCCTCGTCGAGGCGTCCCTCCTCCTCGGCGGCCAGTGGTGCCTCGTGCTCGGGCGGAATCGGAGCGACCGTGTCCTCGGCGGCCACGGCGATGCGAGCCGTGATCCCCATCTGGGCGGCGGCCTCGAGAATCTGGGAGACAACGGGGACCACCTGGTCCTTGCCGGCGCTGCCCTGGAAGAGCGGAACCGGGCGCCCGCCGACGAGCGCGACAACCGTGGGCACCGCCTGAATCTGGAACGCCTGGGCGATTTGGGGAGCCTTGTCGATATCCACCTCGACGAGCTGGAAGGCACCCGCGTGCTCGCGCGTGACCTCCTCTAGCATGGCCAGCGTCGGCTTCGATTCGAGCGACCGCGACGACCACATGACCAGGATGACGGGAACGGCCTGCGACGTCGACATAACGTCCTGGAAGCCGGCCTCGTCGGTGGAGGTGATGAGCGGAATGTGCAGGCCCTCCCCCGCGGGCGCGGTACTCTCCTCGGTGGCGGGCGCGGAGGCGCGGGCCGACAGGTCGATGGCCCCGTGCGAGTCTGCGGGGGTGACGGCCGCCTCGGGGGCGCCGCTGCGGGGCTCTGGCGTGTTCATAGTATTCCTCTCGCGAAAGCATTGTTATCCACAACGATGATATGCGTCGTCCCCGCGCCACTGGGCGCGGGGACGACGTGTGCGCTACGGGTGAAAATCAGCCCGGGCTCGTCGAGGGGTCGAGCGCAACCTTGACGATCGCGCGATCGCCGCCGACGATCTGCACGTTGCCGCCCGCCTTCTGGGAGGGGATTCGCATGATGACGGTTTCGATGTAGTCGACCGTCGCCGTGCCCTCGACCGTCGTGCCGTCCTTACTCAGCGACGCGGTCGTGCCGCCCAGGTTCATCGTGGAGCCGGCGACCGTGCGCTGGTAGGTCAGCGTGTACTTCAGGTTCGCGGCCACCAGCGCGGAACCGTCCTGCAGGACCAGTCCCGAAATCGGGTAGTCCGTCGCAGAGGCTGCCATCGTGACGGAGCCAGCGGCGCTGACCGAGGAATTCAGGTCGGTGACCTGCTGCAGGGTCTGCTTCGTAAACTCGTCCGCGACGCACTGGCTGGTGTCCTGGGTGCCCGAGTTCAGCATCGTGATGTACTGCGTGAGCGCGGCATCGGGGCTCACCGTGAAGCCCTCGGAGTCACCCGTCACGTAGGCGGAACCTGTACCCACGGGGGGCAGCGTCAGCTGGGTGCCGCCGAGCAGGCGCGCGTAGCTCGTCAGCTTATAGTCCGAACGCGCCGAGTCCTGCACGTAGACCTGGAGCACGGGCAGCGCCGTGGAGGAGCCGTCCGAAATATTGAAGATTGCGCGCGGCCAGGAGTCAGAGTTCGTGATCGCCAGCGAGGTGGGCGTGAAGTCGAGGGCCGACGGCGCCTGCCCCGTGGCGGTGGCCAGCGCGTACTGGGCGGTACGGGTCTCGAGGGCGCCGTTCGTGACCTTGCCGTCGAGGTCGGAGGCGTTGAGGGAGGCGTCCGCGCTCGACATGGCACCGCCGACGTCCGACAGCACCGACGAGATGCGCTCAAGGTCAAGGTTCGCCGTACTCTGCGCGCCGGAGCCCGACTGGGCGACGATCTCGCTGGAGCAGGCGCTCACGCCGAGCGCGGATGCCATCAACAGGGCGGCGCTGGCCGCCGCGAGGGTCCGTCGTTTCACTGCTGTCCTCCCTGTCGGTCCTTGAGCC
>CATWCG010000277.1:0-3187 GCA_958349165.1 uncultured Actinomyces sp.
GTTCTGCGCCCTCGAAGCCCTCCGCGAGGAGACGGTGCCCGACCTCCACAGTCGGGGCGATAAAAGCGAGGACGTAGCGCAGCGGGACGAAGGGCGTCGAGTCCGCGCCATCCGCCGCGTTCTTCGCTGCGGACATGTGCCGTGCGCCGATCAGGTACTGGTAGTCCAGCCACGCCTGGTCTCGTTCGCGCGTGCACATGTCGATGATCCACTGGGCGAAGCGGGGCTTTGAGGCCTGCGCGTACTCGGGGTTCGGCTGCCCGTCCGGGTGCGCGGAATGGGCCGCCAGATACGTCTTTTGAGCCAGAATCCCGCGCCACGTGTCGACCATTTCCATGGCATGCGGCGCCAGGATGGGTTCTGCTCGCGCGAGCAGCTCTGCGTCACCGGGCTGGACGTGCGCGGCGGCCTCAATCTGGCGTAGATCCTCGAGTGTGAGCGGAGACGTGGGGACGGCATCGGTGCCGTAGGTGTACCCCGACGAGTGGTCGTAAGCGGTCATGAGAACCTCCTTGAAACGATGCGTCGATTGTAGCTCGTGCTCTGATCGTGTGGGTCTGTTTGACATTCGGGGATGGTGTCGAGGCCATGCGGGCGGGGCGTGGTACGCCGCGCGAGTTCGCGGCGCGCGTAGCCGCTGTAGTGAGATGGCAACGGCGCTGGTGGGGTTGCTCGCAATACAATTGACCTGTGGAACCCCTTCTTATTGCCGTGGCCGGAATGCTCATCATCGTGGCCTGCCAATTCATCGCCCCGAAGGTGGGCGTGGCATCCCCCCTGATCCTGCTGGTCGTTGGCCTGGTGATCGGGTTCCTGCCGCAGGTGGGGGCCATCGAGATTGAGCCGAACATCATCCTCGAGATGGTGCTGCCGCCCCTGCTGTTCTCGGCGGCCGTGCGTATGCCGACCATGGACTTCCGGCGCGAGATGCAGGCCGTCGCGATGCTCGCGATTCCCCTCGTGTTCCTGTCCGCCTTCGCGGTCGGCTTCGTCATCAACTGGCTGGTCCCCGCGATCTCCCTGCCCTGGGGTGTCGCGCTGGGCGCGGTCCTGTCGCCGACCGACGCGGTCGCCATCTCGATCGCGAAACGCTCGGGTGTCTCCCACCGCATCATCACAGTCCTCGAAGGCGAGGGGCTCTTTAACGACGCGACCTCGCTGGTCATGCTCTCCGCAGCGATGAGCGCCGGCCTGGCCGCTGACGAACACGCCCTCCACCCGGGCCCGCTCATCGGTAAGGTCGCCATCGCCCTCGGTATCGCTGCGGGTATTGGCTGGGTCGTCGGCGAGGTCGGCGTGCGTCTGCGCGCCCTCATCAAGGATCCCTCGGCCGACACGGTTTTCTCCTTCGCGATGCCCTTCATCGCATCGGTCCCCGCCGAGCACCTGGGAGGGTCCGGCCTCGTTGCGGCCGTCGTCGCCGGACTGGTCGTCTCGAGCCGACGCGCGGCCGTTATCTCCGCGGCGAACAGGCGTTTCTCCCAGCAGAACTGGCAGACCATGACGCTCGTCTTGGAGAGCGGGATCTTCCTGACGATGGGCCTGCAGGCCTTCGGCATCGTTGAGGAGACCGCCGCGTTCTCCGGTGGCCTGGCCTTCGCCGCGTTCCTCGCCGTCATCCTCGGCGCGCTCATCATGGTCATGCGAGCCATCTTCATCGCCATCATGCTCGCCTGGCTGGACCACCGCCGTACCCACCGTCAACGCCGCTACGAAGTTGAGAACTCGCGAATCGCGCGCTTCGAGAAACGCATGAACAAGGCCTGCGAAGTCGACGCCGACATGCTCGAGGCCCGCGACCTGAGCCCCGAGCACTGGGAGAACGCGCTTAACCACTATCGTCGCCGCCTCAAGCGGCGCGCGCGCCGTAACGCGATGCGCGGATCGGACCTGGACTACTTCGCGAATGAGCCGCTGGGGCCGCGCGAGGGCAGCGTCATCGTCTGGGCGGGCATGCGCGGTGCCATCACACTGGCCGCCGCGCAGACAATCTCGACGCACGCTCCGATGCGCGCGTTCTTGCTCTCGATCGCGCTGTTCATCGCTGCCGGCGCTCTCGTCATCCAGGGCCTGACCCTGCCCGGCCTCATCCGCATCGTCAAGCCCCAGATGGCCTCGGGCGATATCTCCGAAGAAGAACGCGCAAAGCTCCTGACAGTGATGGGTTCCGCGCTCGTGGACACCGCCCTGGCCCAAGCGATCCACGAAGTTGACGGCCAGACCCTGCTCTCCGCCGGCGTCTCTCGCACCCTGTCGCGCATCGGGCACGCGGTCTCCGCAACCGACGAGGCCGAGGGGGCCCGCATCGCGCGCACGGCCGACCGCGTCCTCACCGACATCCTCCAGGACGCCTCCACGCAGTCGGGAGCAACCAGCGACGGACTGCGTCCCGAGTGCGTGGATGACTCGCTTGAGGCGACCGCCAGCGTTGCCGCGACCTCGGAATCGGCTTCCCTGCCCGCGGAGGATGCGTCCTCAGCGCTCGCGTCACCCGGCGATGACGAGGGACACGGCACGGTCGCCATGAGCGAGGAAGACGTCGAGCGTTCCTTCACGCGCGACCAGATCCGTGAGCTCGCCCTCGAAGCCATTCACGCCCAGCGCGACGCGCTCCTGCAGGCCCGCGACGAGGGCATCTTCTCCTCGGCCGCCCTGGAAGGAGCGCTCGCCCGCCTCGACAACGAGGAGATCCTCCTGGTCTCCAGTCGCGGCACCGACCACTGATCGTCGACCACTGACGGCGGGCAGCAGGAGTCGGACGGTCGCCCTCCGTCCTCGCTGATCGCACAGAATCGGGCCGCACCCCGTGAGGGGAGGGCCCGATCAGTGCATGAGCGGCGAGGCCTCAGTCCGTCGTCACCCGCGACGCGTAGGCCGGGTCATCCGTCACCGAATTAAGCGCCTCCTCCAGGCGCTGCGGGCTCACGATGCCGCCTCGCGCCAGGACCCGGTAGGTCTGGTCGGCCTCGTGCGTGAGCATGTTCGTCACCGTGAAACCGTTGCGCTCGTAGAACGCCAGGCGGCGCACGCGCTGCTGGTAGTTGCCGGCCTCGCGCACGACCGGCTCGATTTCGAGCAGCTGCGGCACATCCCCGTAGCGCTCGCGGAAGTGGGTGAGGATGCGCGAACCGTAGCCGGCGCTGCGCGTGCGCCCATCGACGGCGAGGAAACCCAGGTAGAACAGGTC
>CATWCG010000278.1:0-3176 GCA_958349165.1 uncultured Actinomyces sp.
TGGCTGCACCGGCTGCGATCTGAAGCTTGATCAGGCCGGTGACCTTCTTCTTCTTTGCCATGAATGCGGGTCTTTCTACTGAAGTTCTGGCCGACGGGTGCCGACCAGGGCGGAGCGCAGGGGGCGGTCCCACTGGGAGTCAGCGGGCACAGTGCACCCAACGCACACAAATATGCATGATAACTCCAACCCGGGCCTGTCCCCAAGTCCGGGTGGGTGACATCACTGCTCGAGCTTCTCCACCTGGTCGAAGCCGAGCTCGAGCGGGGTTTCGCGCTCGAAGATGGTGACGAGCACCTTGAGCTTCTGCGTTTCGGGCATGATCTCGGAGATCGTGGCCGACATGGTCTCGAAGGGGCCGTCGGTGACGGTGACGATCTCGCCGACCTCGAACTGGGTCTGAACGACCTGGACGGGCGCGGGCTGGTCCTTGGCAGCCTCCGCGGCCTCCTCGAGGACGTTGGGCGTCAGAAGCATGACGACCTCGTCGATCGAGAGCGGCACGGGGTTGTGCTGGTCGCCCACGAAGCCGGTGACGGCCGGGGTCTCCTTGACGACGCGGTACGAGGCCTCGTTGAAGTCCATGCAGACGATGGCGTAGCCGGGGATGCGCACGTGGCGCACACGCTTCTTAGCGTTGCCGCGGTACTCCATGACGTACTCGTCCGGGACCTCGACCGCGAAGATGTAGTCTTCCATGTTCTGCGTGGTGATGCGCTGCTCGAGGTTCGCCTTCACCTTGCGCTCGTGGCCGGAGTAGGTGTGGATGACGTACCAGTCGCCGGGGGACATGTAGAGCTTGCGGCGCAGCTTGGCGATGGCTTCCTCTTCCGCCGAGGCAGGGGCCTCGTCCTGAGCGCCATCCTCGGTGGGGGCGTCTCCAGCGGGGGCCTCCTCAGCGGCGGTTTCCTCAGCGGCGGCCACGTCATGGGCGGCTTCCTTGGCGGCAACCTCCTCGACGACTTCCTCAACGACCTCCAGGGCCTGGCCGTCGGCCAGTGCCTCGGCGGTTTCTTGCTCGACGGCCTCGTGGGAAGCCTCGAAGGACTGGGCCTCGGTGTAGTTTTCGTCGGTCACGACTATTCCTCCTGCGAATGGGGCCACACCGTGAAAGAAACCCGCCTGCAGTGTCCTGCGGGCGGGTTCGTCGGTGTCAGCCGAAGATCAATGCACTTAGCTTACCGAATCCGAAGTCCAAGAGACCAGCGAAAAGCATGATTGCGGCGACAAACACAACGACGACGACGAAGTACGTCCAGGTTTCCGATCCGGTCGGATAGGTCACCTTCTTCATCTCGTCGATGACCTGCTTGAAGAAGAGAAAGATGCGAGCGAAGAAGCCGGGCTTCTTGGTCTGCTCCCTGTCGGCGTCACCACGCTTACGCGTTGCGCCAGACTTGGTACGATCTCGGCGCGAGGATTCGACGTCCGAGGCTTTTTCTGCGGCCATTGGAACCCTCCTGCGAAAATATCAGCCTTATCCGCAGGGCAGGCGGGACTCGAACCCACAACCGCCGGTTTTGGAGACCGGTGCGCTACCAATTGCGCCACTGCCCTACGCAGGAAAACCTGCCTGAGAAACATTAATGGATGGACATGCGCTTGTCCAACTGAGAACCATGCGATGCCCCAACAATCCCCGAAATACCAGCCAACACCTCGTAAATGAGAGGTAGCCCACGCGCGCATTGCGGGGGCGAAAACCCGCGCGGGCGCGCAACGTGGGACCATGGAGGGGTGACCAATACTCCTCGCACCCGTGTCTCTGATCGTTTCAACGCCATCACGCCGTCCGCGACCCTGGCCGTGGACGCGAAGGCCAAGGCCCTCAAGGCCGCCGGCCGCCCGGTGATCGGCTTCGGCGCCGGCGAACCCGACTTCGCCACGCCCGACTACATTGTCGAGGCCGCCGTCAAGGCCGCCCGCAACCCCGCGATGCACCGCTACACGCCCGCCGCCGGCCTGCCCGCGCTGCGCGAAGCCATCGCCGCCAAGACCCTGCGCGACTCCGGCTACGAGGTCTCCCCTGCCGACATCGTCGTCACCAACGGCGGCAAGCAGGCCGTGTTCCAGGCCTTCGCCGCGCTGCTGGGCCCCGGCGACGAGGCCATCCTGCCGACCCCCTACTGGACCACCTACCCCGAGGTCGTCAAGCTCGCCGGAGCCACCCCCATCGAGGTCTTCGCTGGCGCCGACCAGGACTACAAGGTGACCGTCGAGCAGCTCGAGGCCGCGCGCACGCCGCGCACGAAGGTCCTCCTCATGTGCTCGCCGTCCAACCCGACGGGCAGCGTCTACACGCCCGAGGAGCTCACCGCGATCGGCCAGTGGGCACTCGAGCACGGCATCTGGGTCATTTCGGATGAGATTTACGAGCACCTACTGTACGAGGACGCGCAGAGCGCGCACATCGTCAAGCTCGTGCCCGAGCTGGCGAACCAGGCCGTCATCCTCAACGGCGTGGCCAAGACCTACGCCATGACCGGCTGGCGAGTGGGCTGGATGATCGGCCCCTCCGACGTCATCAAGGCCGCGCTGTCCTTCCAGTCGCACCTGACCTCCAACGTCAACAACATCGCCCAGGAGGCCGCACGCGCCGCCGTGTCCGGCTCCCTGGACGCGGTGAACGAGATGCGCGTCGCCTTCGATCGCCGCCGTCGCACGATCGTTGACATGCTGCGCCAGATCGACGGCTTCGACGTCCCCACGCCCAAGGGCGCGTTCTACGTCTACCCCTCCGTCGAGCGCCTGCTGGGTCGCGACATCCGCGGCCGCGTCGCCAACACGTCGGGCGAACTCGCCGACCTGATCCTCGACCAGGTCGAGGTCGCGGCTGTCCCCGGCGAGGCCTTCGGCCGCTCCGGCTTCCTGCGCTTCTCCTACGCACTGTCCGACGACGACCTCGTCGAGGGCATCACCCGCGTGCAGGAGCTCTTCGCCTGATGCACGTCTCGTTCGAACGGACAGACGAGGAGACCCCCCTCGGGACGGTCCTCCTCGCCCACGGGTACGCCGAGCACAGCGGACGCTACACCCACCTGCGCTCCGCGCTCACCCGCGCCGGATACGACGTCGCGTTCTACGACCACGCGGGCCACGGGACCTCCGAGGGTCCCCGCGCCCGCGTGGACGTGGGCGCGCTCATCCGGGACTTCGGTGACGCGCGCCGGGCGGCC
>CATWCG010000279.1:0-3165 GCA_958349165.1 uncultured Actinomyces sp.
CCTCCGGGGGTGCGGGGATCGGCGAATCAGAGATGACCTCGTCGAACGAGGGCAGTTTCGTCTTGTCGCCGGTCGGTTCTGGCGTGGGAGCCATCGCATCCTCCGTGTGATCGGGTGTGTGTTCCGCCATTATCGCAGTTTGGGCGGGAGTCGGCGTGGAGGACGCCGCCAGGATGTTCACCACAGAGGCGGGGACACGCAGGCGCGTCAGGAGGGGGCGCATCATGGCCGCGGACTCGCGGGGCGCGGCGAAGCGCAGGACCAGCAGGTACACGAGGCCGGTGATCGCCGAGACGACCGTGAGCTTAACGCCGGCCAGGGCCATGCGGCCCAGTGTTGAGCCGACGCTCGTGTGGACGCCCATGAGCCACAGGACGGCGAAGCCGACGATGCCCGAGGCGATGGCCGCGCCGAGGTAGGACACGTAGGAGCGCAGCAGGCCGGAGCGGTCCACGTAGCGGTTCTCGCGCGAGACCCACACGATGGCGATGACGCCCTGGGTCAGGCGGCACGCGGTCTCGCCGAGCGCGGCGGCCACCACCCACCAGCGCGCGCCGGTCAGGGCGTACAGCGACCAGCCGACGATGACCTGGATGATGGTGGGGCCGATGCCCATGAGGAACACGGGCTTGACGTCCTCGTAGGCGAAGAAGACGCGCTGGCTCATGAGGACCATGCCGGTCGACGCGACGCCCGGCATGAGCGAGGTCAGGACGAGGGCGTAGCCGGTGACGGCGGCGGGATCTCCGCCCTTGGCGGCCATCGCGATCTCCATCATGGGGACCGATCCGGCCATGAGCATCGCGGCGGCGACGAGAGTCAGGGACGTGATCGTGCGCACGCCCAGGTGGTAGCTGTCGGCGACGGCCTTGTCGTCGCCGTCGGCGACGGCGCCCGCCATTCGCGTGAAGATCGCGGTCGTCAGAGACACCGTGATGAGCGACTGGGGGACCATGAAGATCATGAACGCCGTCGAGTAGGCGAGGATGCCGACGACGCCGCCCTGGGCTCCGTTGCGGCCAATGAAGCCGTCGGCCATGGCGGCCAGGTTGTTCGTCGACAGGACGCCGACCTGGGAGACGCCGAGGGTCGCGAACGTCCAGCCGGCCACGCGGGGCATCGACCCGAAGGAGGTTCCGCGGAAGTGGAAGTCCGGCTTGAAGGAGATGCCGGCGCGCCTCATCGGCCACAGCAGGCACAGCGCCTGGCAGATAACGCCGAGGGTCGCCGAGCCCGCGAGGACCCAGAACTGGGCGCCGGTCACGTCGCCCGCGGGGATGCCGCCGTCGGGTGCGCCGCCCCAGATCACGAGGAACAGGCCGAGGCCAGCGATGCCGACGACGTTGTTGACGACGGGCGCCCACATGTAGGGCCCGAAGATTTCGCGGGCGTTGAGGAGCTCGCCGAGGAGGTTATAGAGGCCGTAGAAGAAGAGCTGCGGCAGGCACAGGAGGGAGAAGAGGATCGCCAGGTTGCGGATGTCCTCCGTGTAACCGGCGGCCGTGATCATGACGAGGAGGGGGGCCAGCACCATCGTCAGGAAAGTGACGACGAACAGGACGGTGCCCGCCAGGGTCAGGAGGCGGTTGACGTAGGTGTCGCCGTCGTGGCGGCGCTTGATGGCGCCGACGATCTGGGGAACCAGGACCGCGTCGAAGATGCCGGAGGCCAGCAGGTTGAACACCGTGTTGGGCAGCGTGTTCGCGGTCTGGAAGGCGGCGCCGACGCCGCCGGCGGTGGCGCCGACCGCGGCGATGAGCATCGCGTTTCGCACGAAGCCGAGGATGCGCGAGACCATGGTTCCCGACGCCATGAGCGCCGACGCTCTCAGGATTGATCGGCGAGCCGTGTTCGAGCTCATGGGGTCTCCTTCGTCGTGTCTGTCTCGTGGTCGGTGGTGTCGTGCGGGGCGTCCGAGGCCTCGTCCGGGCGTGGCGCCTCGTCGGTGGCGTCCGTCTGCGAGGCGCTGGCCTCGTTCGCGTCCGAGGCCTGCTTCTTGCGGGCGGAGCGGCTGCGCAGCGAACGGGTGATGCCCGCGAGGAAGAGGAGGCCGAAGAGGGAGGCGATGACGGCGGTGATCGCGTCCTCCCAGCCGGCGCGCATGCGCACGGTGACGGTGCGGGAGTCGTCCAGGACGTAGCCGTCGGAGGTCGTGACCTTGTAGGTGACCTCGATGTCGCCGCTGCCGATCGCGCCGACGGGCACTTCCACCGTGGTCGCGCCGCGCGCGGCGAGCTCCTGTGAGAGGGCGGGTGTGGCGCGCAGTCGCGGGTCGTCGGGGATGAGAGTGACGTCCACGCGCACGGGCCAGTCGAGGTTGTTACGGATCAGGACGGGAAACTTCGCGGACTTGTTGATCAGGTTGACGGCCGAGGAGGGTTCGACGGTCACGGAGGACAGCATGGTCGTGACCTGTGAGGTCATGGCGGTCGCCGCGTCCAGCTGCTCGGAGGGCGTGGATGACACGGAGAGGGCGGGAAGGATCGCGGGCGTGACGGAGTCGAAGACGGCGTTGGGGTCGTCCGTCGCGTTCGCGAGGGGCGTCAGGTTGGTCAGGGACGAGGCCATGGAGTCGATCGCGGTCCAGGTGTCGTCGGGGAGGGCGCCCGGGCCGACTGTGGTGCGTTCGAGGTCGGTGGACTCGCTGGCGGCGATGTCCGAGAAGGAGGTCGCGCTCACCCACCGGGGCGAGTACAGCGCGGCTAAGCGGTGCGAGAGGCGTTCGTTGATCGTGGTGGTGCGATCGGCGGCGGCGAAGAGGGTGCGCGAGGAGGAGGGGCGTTCGCGCGCGATGATGGCGGTGATGGCCGTGAGGGCCTGCTCGGCGTCGAGCTGGTCGCCGCCGCTGGCGTTCCACGACAGGATCGAGGCGATGTCCCCCTGCTGGGCGAGGGTGTGGGCGCCCGTTCCGTCCGTCGTCGTCTCGCCGGTCGCGGGGTTGACGTTGACGCGCGCGTAGGAGGTGAAGGGCACGTCTTCGGCGGGGGTCAGGGCCGAGGTGGGGGCGATCGTGATCTGGTCGGCGGAGGCGAAGCCGGCCAGGAAGGATGTGCCGAATGTCGTGTCGGCCGGCCAGGCGACGTTGCGCAGGATCGTGGGGCCGGAATCGGGGGTGGCCGTCTGGGTGGCGCTCTGGCCGACCGCGGTCGCCGCGGGGCTCGGCGT
>CATWCG010000280.1:0-3152 GCA_958349165.1 uncultured Actinomyces sp.
TTTCTTGAGGTTTGTTGATTGTTCAAGCATCGAATTGCATGCGACTTTTGGGAGGTGCGTGGGGTAGACCTCATGTGGTCGCTGCTGCGCGCTCGATCCGCGAATCCGGCCCCGGCCTGGTCCCTCTAGCCCTGACCCGTGAGCGTCAGATACGCGAGGAACAGGTTGAGCGCGACGATGACGGCAGCGATGACGAAGCCGGCCGCGCGCAGCGTGCGGGAGTTCGCGTACTCGCCCATGACCTCGCGCTTGGCGGTCAGGCGCATGAGCGGGATGATCGCGAAGGGGATTCCGAAGGAGAGCGCCACCTGGGAGACAACCAGCGCCCACGTCGGCTCCGCGCCCGCGCCCAGGATGATGAGGGCCGGAATGAGGGAGACGAGGCGGCGCACCAGGATCGGCACGCGAACGTGGAGGAGGCCATTCATGATCTCGGAGCCCGCGTAGGCGCCCACCGACGTCGAGGCCAGGCCCGAGGCGAGCAAGCCCACCGCGAAGACCGTGCCGACGAGGGGGCCGAGCGCCGAGGAGATCGCCGCGTGCGCCCCCTCGATCGTGTCGGTGCCGCTCTGCCCGGCCAGAGCCGCGGCCGCCAGCAGCAGCAGACCGATGTTGACCAGGCCCGCGATGCTCAGCGCCCAGTAGATGTCGATGCGCGTGGCGCGCAGCAGGCGCGAGAGGTGCCCCGAAGAGTGGCGCGAGTCCGCGGTGGAGGGGCCGAGCTCGTCGGCCTCGTGGTCGTTGACCAGCGAGGAGTGCAGGTAGACCGCGTGCGGCATGACGGTTGCGCCCAGCATGGACGCCGCGACCAGCACCGAGTCCGTTCCCTGGAAGCGGGGGAGGAGACCGCCGAGGATCCCCGACGGGCTGGGAGGCGCGACGAAGAGGCCCGCCAGGAAGCCCAGCGTGATGATGACGAGCAGGCCGACGATGATCGTCTCGAACTGGCGCTGTTTGCCTTCGCCTTGGACGACGAGAAGCGCCATGGACACGGCGCCGATGATGACGCCGCCCCATAGCAGCGGGATTCCGAACAGGAGGTGAAGGGCGAGTGCGCCGCCGATGACCTCAGCCAGGTCGGTCGCAGCCGCAACGATCTCCGCTTGGATCCAAAAGGCGATGCGGGCTGGCTTAGACATGCGGTCGCCGAGCAGGGCGGGCAGGGACTTGCCGGTGACGAGGCCGAGCTTCGCGGAGAGGTACTGGATGACCATCGCGAAAATGTTGGAGGCGAGGAGGACCCACACGAGCAGGTAGCCGTAGCGTGCGCCGGCCGTGATGTTGGCCGCGACGTTGCCGGGGTCGACGTAGGCGACGGCCGCGACGAAGGCGGGGCCGAGGAGGGGGATGAGCTTGTGGCGATGCTCGCTGTCCGGGGCGCTCACGGGGAATCCTCACTACAGATAGAAAATATTCGGCTACCCGAAATATTACTCGCCTCGCGTCCCTCACGACGGGACGAAAGCCGCCCAGGCGTGCCTCGTGTGGCCAGGTTTTCACGCCCGGGCCGCCGAAACGTTCGCGGTGACGAGCCAAAACCCCGTAGGCTAAAGGGGTGACTCCTGAAGAACTTGCCTCCCTTATCCGCTCGACGCTGCTGGACGCTGCTGCCGCCGGGCGCATCTCCATCGACCCCGCCCAGGTGCCCGATCCCGTGACGGTCGAGCGCCCCCGCGTGCGCGAGCACGGCGACTGGGCCACCAACGTCGCCATGCAGCTCGGCAAGAAGGCCGGCATGGCCCCGCGCGAGTTCGCGCAGATCCTCGCCGACGACCTGTCCGCCGCCGACGGCATCGACTCCGTCGAGGTCGCGGGCCCCGGCTTCATCAACATCCGCCTGGGCGCGGGCGCGGCCGGCGAGCTGGCTCGTACCATCGTCGAGGCCGGCGCCGCGTACGGCCGCAACGAAACCCTCTCGGGCCGCTCGATCAACCTCGAGTACGTGTCCGCGAACCCGACCGGCCCCGTGCACCTGGGTGGCGCCCGCTGGGCCGCTGTTGGCGACTCGCTGGCTCGCCTCATGGCCGCCTCCGGCGCCGCCGTGACCCGCGAGTACTACTTCAACGACCACGGCTCGCAGATCGACCGCTTCTCCCACTCCCTCTACGCGCGCGCCATGGGCCGCGAGGTCCCCGAGGACGGCTACGGCGGCCAGTACATCGCCGACATCGCCGACCAGGTCCGCGCAGACGCGCGCGCCGCCGGCGAGCCCGACCCGATCACCCTGCCCGAGGCCGAGGCCATCGAGGTCTTCCGCGCCCGCGGCGTCGAGCTGATGTTCGCGGAGATCAAGGAGCGCCTGCACTCCTTCCGCGCCGACTTCGACGTCTTCTTCCACGAGGACTCCCTGCACACCTCCGGCGCGGTCGCCGACGCGATCGAACGCCTGCGTGAGCGCGGTGAGATCTTTGACGAGGGCGGCGCGGTGTGGCTGCGCACGACCACCTACGGCGACGACAAGGACCGCGTCCTCATCAAGTCGGACGGCCAGGCCGCGTACTTCGCGGGCGACGTCGCCTACTACCTGAACAAGCGTGAGCGCGGCGCGGACGCGGCCATCTACCTGCTGGGCGCCGACCACCACGGCTACATCGGCCGCATGATGGCCATGTGCGCCGCCTTCGGCGACAAGCCGGGCGAGAACCTGCAGATCCTCATCGGCCAGCTCGTCAACCTCGTGAAGGACGGCGAGCCCGTGCGCATGTCCAAGCGCGCCGGCACAATCGTCACCCTTGACGACCTCGTCGACGCCGTGGGCGTGGATGCCGCGCGTTACGCCCTCGTGCGCGTGTCGATGGACACCCAGGTCGACATCGACCTGAACCTGCTCTCGCAGCATTCCAACGACAACCCCGTCTACTACGTGCAGTACGCGCACGTGCGCACCTGCAACGTGGCCCGTAACGCCGCTGAGCATGGCGTCACCCGCGATGCCGGCTTCGACCCCGCCGCCCTCGATACTGAGGCCGATGAGGCGCTGCTGGCGGCCCTCGCCCAGTTCCCCGCCCAGGTCGCGCAGGCCACGGAGCTGCGCGAGCCGCACCGCATCGCCCGCTACCTCGAGTCCCTGGCCGCCACCTACCACGCCTGGTATGGTCAGTGCCGCGTGACGCCTCGCGGCGACGACCCGGTCGAGCCCGGCCACGTCGCCC
>CATWCG010000281.1:0-3140 GCA_958349165.1 uncultured Actinomyces sp.
GCACTGTGATGATGGGATTTGTCGAGGGGCCGACCGCCAGGTCGGCCCCTCGACATCTCTGTACCCGGGAGGCTTATGTGGAACCGTGAGCGAGTGCTACATGGCGTTGGCGTGGTGGCTGCGGGGGCGCGGGGGTGTGGCGCAGTTTGTCCCGCTGAGTTTGTGCTGCTGAGTGTGTGCGGCGTCGCCTGCGCTGTGGATTTTCTACGGCGGAGTGCGTGTTGTGGGGCCTGTGGTACTGAGTGTGGTGAGCACTCTGCGCTGTAGGACCGCCGCTGTTTCGGATGTGTTTCCCAGCGCCCACCAATGTCGCACGTAATTCCCCCGCGACTGATTCAAAGCTTGAATTGTGATCGTTGGAATTGCAACGTTTCTGGATGTTGTTGAATGTTCATGCAGTCGAATTACGTGCGATTGTGTGGAGCCACGTCCGGCAGTGGTGCGATCTTTGTGGTCGCCTGCTGAGCCTCGCCTGTTCTGGATAGGAAGTTGTCTTCCCGCGCGCGCAGGAGCGCCACTTGAGGCCCGCGCCGTTACTGGCCTCGGCTCGCTGTCTTCCCGCGCGCGCAGGAGCGCCACGGTGGCGACCGAGCCTCGCCTGTTCTGGATAGGAAGTTGTCTTCTGGATAGGAACGGAACATCTGGAAACGTTATTTTCCTATCCAGAAGCCGATAACCTATCCAGATCGTCGTTTCCTATCCAGTTCGTTGGTGCCCGGCGCCTTCGGTGGCGCCTTCGGTGGCGCCTGAGGTGGTGGTACTGAGGGGGTTTTGCGCCACGCGAAGCCCTCTCACGGCGTGTCGTCGGCGTGTCGCCGCCCTGCGTGGCGCAATTCCCCCATCACGGCGCTCCTCCAGCAATTCCGCATGCAATTCCCGTCAATGATGTTGTTCGTCTGTCTCAGTACGTGTCGCCGTGTCACTTGTGTTGTGGAATTGCATGCGACTTTGTGGGGCGCTGCGCGCACTGAGGGCTTTGATGCGGGCTTTGCTGCGGCATAGCCGACACTCATGCGCTGCCCCGTCGAGTGGCGTCAACATCGCTGCTTGGGACGCCCACACTGCAGATCGCCCGGGTCAATAGTGCCGACAACGAGTTCTGGTGCGTGAAAAAACCGGGGCGCGCCGGGCTCCACGAGAGAACCCAACGCGCCCCGGCCTCGTCGGTGAAGGGGCGAGCGAGCTTAGAAGCGCTCGACCCCCGCGTCCCACGCGGCGCGCATGGGGTTGGCGTCGGCGACCAGCTGATCGAAACGCAGGTCGGCGATGTCGATGACCTCGCCGAGCGCGAAGCGGGCCTCGCGGGCGGGGGAGTGCTCGACGCGGCGCCAGCCGGACTCGAGCAGGTGCTTGCGATCCACCACGTTATTGACGCAGATGATCAGCGGGCGGCCGAACTTCGTGCGGTAGGCGGCGCCCAGGGCGCGCAGCTCCTCGGCCTCCTTGTCCGTCAGCTCGCCGATCGACAGATTCGAGGTGTCCGCCAGCGCCTGCTCGTCGCCCTGCCCGTCCAGGACCAGGGAAACAATGTCGGCATACGAGGCGATGAGCTCCTCCGCCTCCTGCGGTGTCGCCGACAGGACCGCGTCCTCGAAGGAGGAACGAAGCTCGGACACGGACGCGAAGGGGCGCGCTTCCCAGGCCCGCTCGGCCGGCCACGTCTGGGTCGTGAACATCTTGGAGAACGTCGACACGAAGGTCGGTCGATCCATCGCGTTGACGTCGTCCAGGTTGATCTTCTTCCCGTCCACCACGGCCACGTCCGGCGAGGCGGGGCGCCCGATGTGGAAGAAGAGGAGGTTCAGGATGATGGCCGTCAGCGAGCCGATCGTCACGCCGGAGCCGAAGATGATCTGCAGCCAGGACGGCATGACCGACACGATGCCCGGCTTGAGGGTCACCAGGAGAGCCAGGCCAATCGACGTGGAGACGATGACGGCGTTGCGGTTGTCGCGCAGGTCCACCTTCGACAGGGTCTGGATGCCCACGACGGCAACGTTGGCGAACATCGCCAGCGAGGCGCCGCCGATGACGGGCTGCGGGATGGCCGCGACGATGGCCGCCGCCTTGGGCAGCAGGCCGAGGATGATCATGAAGACGCCGGCTGTCGTGACGACCCAGCGGGACTTCACGCGGGTCAGGCGCACCAGGCCCACGTTCTGCGCGAAGCAGGTGTAGGGGAAGGAGTTGAGGACGCCGCCCAGCAGGGTCGAGAGGCCGTCGGCGCGCAGGGCGTTGGCGATGTCGCGCGGGGCGATGCGCTTGCCGACGACCTCGCCGGTCGCGAAGACGTCGCCCGTGGTCTCCACGGCGGTCACCGCCATGACGATGATCATCGCGATGATTGCAGTCAGCGAGAACTTCGGGATGCCGAAGTAGAAGGGCGTCGTGATGGCCACCCAGCTGGCCTGACCGACGCCGGAGAAGTCGGTCTTACCCGCCGCGAAGGCGACGGCCGTCATGATCAGCAGGCCGAGGAGCACGGACAGGGTGCCCATGAAGCCCTTGAAGAGGCGCTGAATGATGATGATGATGGCGATCGTGCCGAATGCGAGGCCGAGAGCCTCGTAGGTTGCGGTTGTCTTGGCGGCGTCGTCGGCGGCCTTATCGGCCCAGGCGACGATGTCGCCGGCGGACACGGAGATCAGGGTCGTGCCCATGACCGTCAGCAGGGTGCCCGTGACGATGGGCGGGAAGAAACGCAGGAGCTTGGCGAAGAAGGGGGCGACCAGGAAGACGATGAGGCCGACGGCGATGATGGAGCCGTACATGGTGGCCAAGCCGGTCTTCGGGTCGGCGCCGGGGGGTGTGGCCGCCGCGCCAATTGCGATGAGGGGGGAGACGGCGGTGAAGGTGACGCCCTGGATGAGCGGGAGCTTCACGCCGATGAAGCGGCCGATGCCGGCCGACTGGATGATGGTTGCGATACCGCAGGTGAGTAGATCGGCGTTGATGAGGTGAACGAGTGTTTCATGGTCGAGCCCGAGGCCAGAGGCGATGACGAGTGGGACGACCACGGCGCCCGCGTAGAACGCGAGGACGTGCTGAATGCCGAGAACTGTTAGTTTTCCGATGGGGGGAACTTGGTCGACGGGATGGGGAGCGGACGAGAGGCGAGATGCCATGCGTGTCTCCTGAAC
>CATWCG010000282.1:0-3138 GCA_958349165.1 uncultured Actinomyces sp.
CATTTCCACCCCCGAGGAAAACGCGCCCGCCGAGGTCGCCCAGGCCTCGTCCCAGCGCGGTTTCGCCCTCCCCGAGCCCATCGCACACCGCAAGGGCCTCTTCGGCGCGGGCACCGACTCCTCCACCTCCGGCTTCGCCGGCCTCGTGACCGACTCCTTCCTGCCCGGCGAAGCCTCCCGCCCCTACGGCGGCTGGTTCGACCAGGTCGTCGACGTCCTCGAAGAGCTCATCGCCGCCGATGGCCTCGACGTCGCCGACGTCATCGAAAAGGTCACCATCGACCGCGGACAGCTCAGCATCTTCATCGCCCGCGAGCACATCGCGCGCGTCGCCAAGTACCTGCGCGACGACGCCGACCTGCGCTTCGAGCTGTGCCTGGGCACCAACGGCGCGCACTACCCCCTCGATAAGGGCCGCGAGCTGCACGCCATCTACCCCCTGTACTCGATCACGTACAACCGCATGATCCGCCTCGAGGTCACGTGCCCCGACGAGGACCCCCGCATCCCCTCCATCGTCTCCGTCTACCCCGGAAACGACTGGCAGGAGCGCGAAACCTGGGACCTCATCGGCATCGTCTTCACCGGGCACCCCTCGCTCACGCGCACCGCGATGCCCGACGACTGGGTCGGACACCCCCAGCGCAAGGACTACCCGCTGGGCGGCATCCCCGTCGAGTTCAAGGGCGCCGTCAACGCACCCGCCGACGTTCGTAGGAGTGTGAACTGATGACCACCGCTTTCCACGCGCCCGCCGGCGCGACCGACCTGCCCATCGAGGACATCCCCGAGGTCCTCACCCAGGGCGGCGACTGGGACGACGTCCTGCACGAGATCGAGGCCATCACCTCCGAGCGCATCGTCGTCAACCTCGGCCCCGTCCACCCCGCGACCCACGGCGTTCTGCGCCTCATCCTCGAGCTCGACGGCGAGAAGGTCCGCGAGACCCGCGTCGACACCGGCTACCTGCACACCGGCATCGAGAAGAACATGGAGTACCGCACGTGGACCCAGGGCGTCGCATACTGCACGCGCATGGACTACGTCGCTCCCTTCTTCCAGGAGGCCGCCTACTGCCTCGGCGTCGAGAAGCTCCTCGGCATCGAGGAGGACATCCCCGAGCGCGCGTCCCTCATCCGCATCCTCATGATGGAGCTGTGCCGCATCGCCTCGCACCTGGTCGCCATCGGCTCGACCGGTAACGAGATGGGTGCCACCACGATCATGACGATCGGCTTCCGCGGCCGCGAGGAAATCCTGCGCATCTTCGAGCGCATCACCGGCCTGCGCATGAACCACGAGTACATTCGCCCCGGCGGCGTCGTGCAGGACATCGGCGAGGGCACCACGGACTACATCCGCGATCGCCTGCGCCGGGCCCGCAAGGATATCGGCGAGCTCCAGGACATCCTTGTGGAGAACCCGATCTTCAAGAAGCGCCTGTGCGACGTGGCCGTCATGCCGCTGAGCGGCCTCATGGCCCTGGGCTCGACCGGCCCCGGCGTGCGCGCCGCCGGCCTGCCCCTGGACCTGCGCAAGAGCCAGCCCTACTGCGGCTACGAGAACTTCGAATTCGACATTCCTACCCGGGACAAGTCCGACGTCTACAACCGCACGATGGTCCGCTTCGACGAATGCTACGAGTCGATGCGCATCATCTGGCAGGTCCTCGACAAGCTCGACCAGTGCGAGGGCGCGCCCACCATGGTCGCCGACCCCGAAATCGCCTGGCCCGCGCGCCTGGCCGTGGGCACCGACGGCCAGGGCAACTCCGCCGAGCACGTCCGCGAGATCATGGGGGAGTCCATGGAGTCCCTCATCCACCACTTCAAACTCGTCACGGAGGGCTTCCACGTGCCCGCCGGCCAGGTCTACCAGACCGTCGAGCACGCGAAGGGCATCCTGGGCGTCCACCTCGTCTCCGACGGCGGCACGCGCCCGTTCCGCGCGCACTTCCGCGACCCCTCCTACGCCAACCTGCAAGCGCTGGCCATGATGACCGAGGGCGGCCAGCTGGCCGACGTGGTCGTCGCCCTGGCCGCTATCGACCCCGTTCTCGGAGGCGTTGACCGATGAGCTACACACCCGACACCCTGGCACGCCTGCAGGCGGACGCCGCGCAGATCATCGCCCGCTACCCGGACGGTCACTCGCGCTCCGCGCTGCTGCCGATGCTGCACCTGATCCAGTCCGTCGACGGCTACGTCAGCCCCGACGGCATCGACTTCATCGCCGCCACGCTGGACCTGCCCCGCGCAGAGATCAGCGCCGTCGCGACCTTCTACACGCAGTACAAGCGCCACCCCACCGGCGACTACCTGGTGGGCGTGTGCACGAACGCGCTGTGCGCCGTCATGGGCGGCGACGAGATCTGGGAAAAGGTCTCCGAGAAGGTCGGCGTCGGAAGCGACGAGACCAGCGAAGACGGCAAGATCACGCTCGAGCGCATCGAGTGCAACGCGGCGTGCGACTACGCGCCCGTCGTCATGGTCAACTGGGAATTCTTCGACAACCAGAGCCCCGAATCGGCCCTGGCAATGATCGAGGACATCCAGGCCGGCCGCGACATCCACCCGACGCGCGGACCCGTCGTGGCCCCCACGTTCAAGGAGAACGAGCGCGTCTTGGCCGGCTTCCTGGACGGCCACGAGGACGAGGGCCCCTCCGCTGGCCCCTCGACCCTGCTGGGCCGCGAGATCGCAGCGGCGAACGGCTGGACCGAGCCGGTGGCTGACAAGGCCGCCGACCAGGCCCCCACGAAGGCATCCACGAAGGCCTCGAATAAGAAGGGAGTGAAGGCGAAGTGAGCACCGCATACGTGACGCCCGGGCCGCTGACCCCGATCCTCACCAACGGGTGGGGAGAGGAGCGTTCCTGGACGCTGGACTCCTACCGTGGCCGCGGCGGCTACCAGGGCCTCGAGAAGGCCCGCACCATGGAGCCCGCCGACATCGTGCAGGCCGTGAAGGATTCCGGCCTGCGAGGCCGCGGTGGCGCAGGCTTCCCGTCGGGCCTCAAGTGGTCCTTCCTGCCCCCGGCCGACGGCGGCCCCCGCTACCTCGTGGTGAACGCCGACGAGTCCGAGCCGGGCACCTGCAAGGACATCCCGCTCATCATGGGCAACCCGCACGTCCTCAT
>CATWCG010000283.1:0-3131 GCA_958349165.1 uncultured Actinomyces sp.
CGACCGAATCACCCCCTACCTCTAACCCCCATACACAGAAAAATTGACAGGCTCCCACACGCGCATACAGGCGGTGATAAAGCTTCTTCGCCGTCATGACGCCTCTCTCACGTAGGAGCGAAAAACCTGACCGCTCCACATACTATCGAACGACAGCACCCTCAGAAACCCACCACACCACCAAGACCCAAGAGGAGCACAACGCCCACCCCAACCAACGCACCACGCACTAGAACGACTGCAGGAACTACCCAGGTCTCACCCAACCACCACGAGACCATTGCTTCCCACCTGAACAACTGATAAGATTAGAATGACCGACACACAGGAGCAAACGATGGTAGCTTACAATCCCTTTGAACTCGCCGGGAACGGCTTCGACCTGGAAGAGGCCGGCATCGACCATACCGCTGAATTTGACAAACTCGTAAAAGAACTCAAGCGCGCCTATTGCGATGCCTATATGACATCACTCAATTATGTCGTGGTTGGCGATGAGTATGTCGAGTTTCCGAGCAGACCACGCGGATCCTCATTTGAGCCAAAGACCTTCACACGCCCCGCAGAAGATGGCGAAGGTGGCGGTACGTGCACATCCGCTCAAACGGTAGGCAAGACCTCTTTTGTCGCAACATTTAACGACTTGCGCAGCCAAATTGACGCAACTGTCAGCAATTTCCGATATTTTGCAACCGGCGAAGAAATGAAGCAGGCATGCGATCATAGCAATCTTTGGGCAAGCTCGCTCCATCCCTACAAGCAAGAGAACGACAGCTCAATTCCCTATTGGCTCGAATTGATCGGCCATGACCTTGATAAAGGAACGTCGCTAACTCTTGACAGAGTCGCCGCCGAAATGGTCGGAAGGATACAACCGGCTTTATCTTATCTTCAGGATGCAACCTACGCTCTCACCTCTTTATATGTAACAACCAGACATACTCTACTAATCACACGCTCTGATGTGAGAAAAGCGCTTAGCTCCGCTATTTCAGCTTGTAACTCATACACAAACTCACGCGGCATAGTTCCCATTTTAAAAATTTCATCAACCATTCTAAAGATCACAGGCAAAGCACAGAACCTAATGAAGGGAGATCTTAACACTATTGCCGACTCAATCGATCGCATTGCAGACTGGCTCACCGTAGATGAAGACGAGGAATGGCTCAACTTTCCCCTCATAATTACCCCTACAAACATCATCGACGCCCTCAAGAAATCGCTCGATAAGATCAATACAAACCTAACGTCGGCCGAAACAGGAATCAAAGATGGATTTTCAGAAATCGATAAAAAGCTGAGTGTATGCAACAATAAAGGCACAATACGCATCGAAAAGTACACCGGTAGTTCCGACAAATATTCAAGTATTATCGAGATAAGCTGGACCGACCTAAAGAATACCTATGACCACAACTTACCACGCGTAGCTGAACTTCTTCGCGAAGTCAAAAACGAGGCCCATAATACGCGTTACCCATCCGCTTTCTCTCATTCCAGCGCCATCGGTCTCGGTACCTCAGGAGCATGGCCCAAACTAGTTAACACACTTAATTCCATCCAGGACTGCATCGAGCGTCTAGCCGAATCATGTGAGGGAATCGCAGCTGGACTTCGCGACTACGAAGCTGACACAAAAGCTACTGAGACTGAGTCATACGAAAACCTCTCAAAGATTCGCAGAACTCTCGATAGGTACATTACAGTCAAGCCCCGCTTCTCATAATGCTAGCATCATGAGCATGCAATCTCACCGATCACGCTCCTCACCCATTGAGACATACAATAGTCCACGCCAACTCAATCAGGAATTGCGCAACCATCACGGTCTAGACCGCTCACCTCTCACCAACACTTGAGATGGTAAGGGCTCCCCCGTCCGCGATGCACACTCCGGGAGGATCCATGACACGCACTGAAACAGCAACGAATGACTCGTCGACGGAGTCTCCATCGCGCCCGTCGCGGCGCAAGCGCTGGGTAGCCGCCGCCTCGTGCGTGGGCCTCGTGGCCGCCGCGTCCGGGGCGGGCTACTGGTCGAACTACGTGTACATGTCCGACGTGAGCGCGCAGGACGCGGCCGCTCACTTCGCCTCGCTTATCGCGGACGGCCAGTACGACGAAGCTTTTTCGCTAACGGACGGGAGCAACCCGTTCCTCACGGAGGGTTTTTCCACCGAACTGCTGACAGATCGTTCCCACGTCGGCGCACCGCAGGTCAGCGAGGTTAGCGAGGTCAGCGAGGTCAGCACGCATCCCTCACGCTCAACGTCTGAATGGTTTGACACCACCTTCGTCTACGACGACTCCTCGGAGCCCGATACTCTTTCCTTCTCATTGAGAAGTACCGAGAGAAGAAACGGCTCGCTTGGCATGTGGCAAGCAAGTTTTGACACGGCGATTCAAAGCGTTTCTTTTTCCGGCATGCGCGACGTGCGTGTGGGTGACGTGGCCGTCTCTGACCCCGACGCGCGGCATCTCCTCTTTGCGGGACGGTATCGTATGGAGGCGCACGCGGATCACGAACCCTACTGGAAAGTGGACTTTACCTACCCGCTCGGCGACAACGTGGGGGAACTACGCGCGGCCGATCCGTCCTCGTTCGAGGTGGTCGCCAGCGACGAGCTGAAGGATTGGGCCAACGGGGCAGCCCAGGCTTTCATGCTGGACTGCCGGACCAGTTTCAGCCCTTCCATGCCTTCCCTCAATCCTGCTGATGTGCAGAAATGCGGTGTCCTGGCACTGCGCTCTGAAGCCCCCGCCCTCCCACCTGTTGACCTCATCAGCTTCGAAGTGCATCCGACTTGGTTCGGGTTCTACGTCGACATGGGCGAGACCATCCTCAAAGAGGGCTACCGCATCTCGACTGTTTACGTTACCTGTGACATCAGCTTCCCTGATACCTCAGACTCACCCGACGCCTCATGCACGGTGGGTAAACGACGCCGATAGTTCTGATGGCCCCGGCGCCGCGCCGACCTGGGTCTAGCCGCGCCGACCGTGGGCTAGTGGGCATCTGCGGGAGAGTCAGGTGTCGCTCGGGGCGAGGGTGATCCCGGTGATCGCTTCGTTGCCGTTCTCGTCGTAGGACAGGGTGCCGCTGCCCGTGTAAGACTCGGCTGTGCCGG
>CATWCG010000284.1:0-3114 GCA_958349165.1 uncultured Actinomyces sp.
TGCGACGGCGGAGGCGTAGCTGGCGAGAAGCGGGTTGTATTCGGAGCTGATGCGCGCATCGGCACCGACGAGGGAGTTGCAGAAGGCATCCTGCGAGGCGCCGGTCCCCTCGGCCAGGGAGGGGATCACGACGAGGGACGCCGCAATCGTGGTGGCAGCGAGGACCACCGACGTGTGGGTGCGGGTGAGCTGGAACGACATTGACGACCGGCCTAACACTATGGAACAGAGACAGGTAAATCTTTCCACGCGGTACAGCCAATTTCAAGCTTTTCCCGGTAAGCAATTACAGGTGAATGACCGCATTTTCAACGTTTTCAAGGTTTGACAGATTTTGAACATCCCACATTCCGATATCAAAACGTTATATTTTCCGGGAGGGTACTTACCGTTTCGCAACCATCATCATGACCAGAGCATCAGTTTTCCGACCGATAGCAGGTCTCAGCACCCCACTCCCTCCACCCCACCACAGTCGAGCGAGAGGACATGCCGCCACGGCAACGTGCAGACCCGTTGAGCGATAAGCGCCGACAGAGGGTTGATTGGGGTACATGGGTGGACACGTTGGCGAAATCGCGGCGAGATGGGCGGCCGACACGTTGGCAGGCCCACGTGCGCGTAAATGGCGCTAGCGCGGCGCAGTTTCGCATGCAATTTGATTGAGTGAACTTTCAACAATATCCGCAAACGTTGCAATTCCAACGATGTGGATGTGTGGCGCGACACAGTGTCGGGGGAATTGCATGCGACATTCGCGGAAGCCCGTCCAATGGGAGTCATGCACCGCCGCCGATGGCCCAGTCGGTCGCCTGGTGCGGTGGGCGCCGTCGACGCAGGCAACCCGCCAGCGTCTCACCATGAGGGATGATGGAGGCCACACACAGGCCCACAATGCACTTCTTCACTGGAACGAGGCGCACGCGACCCACCAGCACACCAACTTTTCCGCACTAAGAAGCTAAAAAGTCGCCACACAACCAACACGTTTTGTCCTGGAACCCCGATAACCCGGTCCAGGAGACGCGCCCGACGAACACCCGTCGCAGACAATAAAAAACCGGCGCTCGCTGATCGAGCACCGGATTTTCGGTGGAGCTAGGGGGATTCGAACCCCCGACCTCTTCCATGCCATGGAAGCGCGCTACCAACTGCGCCATAGCCCCGTATTTAGTTCGTCGCCCCGGCGACCTGATAAATAATAGCCAACCCGAAGAAGGAAGCGCAAATCAAAATCAAGTGTCGCTCATCACAAGCATGTCTGTTGTCTTCATAGAAGGGGCAGGCGGGCCCAGGAGGCTACGCGCCCAGGATGTCCTCGCGCGCGCCGATATTGTGCGAGGCCAGACGCCAGCCGGTGCGCGCCGCGCTCTTGGCCGTCGAGACGCCGACCGGCACGAGCTCCGACCAGTGGCAGTTATCGACGCCACGCAGCCCGTTGAAGTCGGCGGGATCGAGGCCGAGCAGGGACACGACGCCGCGCGCGATCGCGGAACCGTGCGAGACGACGATGAGTGACTGGTCGGACCGGCACCCGGCCGCCGCCTCCAGGACGGCGTCGCGGAAACGCGCACCCACGACCTCGGAGCGTTCCACCTCGGCGCTCTCGCATTCGCCGTCGGCCCGATACTGCGCGTAGGCCTCGGGCTGATCGTGCGCGATCTCCTCGTAGGTCTTGCCCTCGAAGGTCCCGTAGTAGCGTTCCGTGAGCCGTTCGTCGCTGGACGGGCCCTCGCAGGGGTAGTCGGCAATATCGAAGACGCGCGCGACAATACGCGCTGTCTCCAGCGCCCGCCCCAGGGGCGAGCTCACGATACGCACTCCCCCGTCGTCGTAGCTGCGCGTGTTCTCCGCGGCGATCATGCCCACCTCGGCGCTCGGCTCGCACAGGCGGCTCACGAGCACGCCGGCTGCCCCAGCCGCCTGGGATCGCCCAGCCTCGTTCAGGGGCTTGTCGATGTGCCCCTGAAAGCGACGCTGCAGGTTGAAGTCAGTCTGGCCGTGGCGCAGCAGGACAATCCGGGACGCGGTCACTGCCCTGACTCCGCGCCGTGCGCCGCCGCGCGCTCGGCCGCGGCCGCGCGGGCCTCGTCCGTGTCCACGTCGATCGCCTGTGCGGGGCAATCGCCCCACAGGCGCTCGAGCGCGTAGTAGTCGCGTTCCTCCTCTGAGAGCACGTGGACGAGCAGCTCCGAGTAGTCCAGCAGCACCCAGGTTCCCTCGGCGCGGCCCTCGATGTGCGCGGGGCGACGGCTGTGCTCGGCCCACACCCGATCCATGATGTCCTCGGCGATGGCACGCACCTGACGGTCGGTCGGCGCGGACACGACGACGAAGGCGTCAGCCAGGGCGAGCTTGCTGGTCACATCCACGAGCACGGGGTTGATGCCGCCGCGGTCGTGCGCGGCGCGGGCGACCAGGCTCGCCAGTTCTGCGGTATCGTCAGGAAGGCTCACTGTTCTCCTTGCGTTAGGACCGGTAGAGGCCGTACTTGTTGATGTATTGGACGACGCCGTCGGGCACGAGGTACCACACGGGTTTTCCTTCCTCGACGCGCGAGCGACAGTCGGTGGAGGAGATAGCCATGGCGGGAACCTCCAGCAGGGACACGGACTCGTGCGGCAGGCCGGGATCCGACAGGTTGTGTCCCGGGCGCGTCACACCGATGAAGTGCGCCTGCTCGAAAAGCTTGTCGGCGTCCTTCCACTGCGCGATCTGCGCCAGCGCGTCGGCGCCGGTGATGAAGTAGAAGTCCGAGTCCGGGTATTCCGCGGACAGATCGGCCAGCGTGTCAATCGTGTAGGTCGTCCCGCCGCGGTCAATATCGACGCGTGAGACGGCGAACCGAGGGTTGGAGGCGGTCGCGATGACGGTCATCAGGTAGCGGTGCTCGGCCGACGTGACGCGTCGATTCGCCTTGAACGGCTGCACGGCGGCGGGCACGAACACGACCTGGTCGAGCCCGAACACGTCCATGACCTCCGACGCGGCGACGAGGTGCCCGTGGTGAATGGGGTCGAAGGTGCCGCCCATGATGCCGATCGCCCGCCTCCTGCGCAGGGCGCGCGGGGGATGCTGGGGCAGCGCGGGGGCGGCGGTCACGCCCGCGGTGGC
>CATWCG010000285.1:0-3106 GCA_958349165.1 uncultured Actinomyces sp.
GTTTACAACAATGAACTCCGTTGCACAACCTATCGTAACAATCTACCCTCTTTGATATGGGACGAGCGAAACTACAACCCGGCGAAGACACCATCAAGTCAGTCACGCCCCGCAAGACCGAGACCGGATACGAACTGCGCTGGCGTGTGCGTGACTTTGAGGGCCGACTCTATGCGAAACGAACACAAGCGAGAACCGTTGGTGAAGCCCGCCGGAGGGCCTTTGAGAAGGCTGAGCAAATCAAGCGTGCAACCTCAGAAGCGACAGCCTGGACGCCCGCCGACTCCATCACAGACTTCATTGACCGTGAGGTTGAACCTGCCATCAAAGAAAAGAGACTCTCCAAAGCGTCGCGTGCCCGCTATCTAGAGGTCATGGCCCACTACAGGCGCTACACGCAAGGTAAGTCCATCAGCGCTGCTACAAGCGCCTCATCACTCATCCGCACCCTCAAGACCATCTCCAAGGAGATAGGCCCGGAGACGGCCCGACAGACCCGCTCTGTGGTATCAAATTACCTATTCGGACAACTCATCGTCCATCAGCTCACCCCATCGAACCCCATCCGAGGAATGTCGTTCGACTTCCTGAAATCTGAGAACAGCGAAGGCAAGTACTACCCCACACAAGCAGAGTGGCAGGTATTTCTCGATTACGTACTCACCGATGACCCAGACTCCCCGATGCCAGGCAAGGAGAACGTGCCTCAAGCACACAAACGCGAAGCGAAAGCCCGGCACGCAAGAATCATCCAACTCACTGAGTTGCAGCTCGCGACAGGACTCAGAGCCTCTGAGGCTCGACAGATCACCTGGGCAGACGTCACCCAAGATGACCACGGCGTCGTATGGGTGACCGTCAGGCCCGAGATATCAAAAACAAAAGTCGGGCGAACAATTCCCGTACTTGTGCCCGAGGTCGGAAAGCGCCTCCTTGCACGTAAGGGTAAGGATGAGGAACTCGTAATCCCACAGCCGAACTCAGGCAAGCCCTGGGATAAGGCAGGTGTGCACAAGGCGGTGCGTGACTACTACGAGGGTGTGGCGGGTACATCCGAAGACCTTGCCTTCCTCAAGAAGATCCGCTCACACGCCTGGCGAGGGGCACTCAACACAATCACCGCGCCTCACCTCCGCCCGGACATCAGAGCTGCATACTTCGGACACACTGAGAAGGTCAACGCCCGTGCGTACACAGATCATGTGAACGTTCGTCCTATGATGAAGGCAGTAGAGGCTCTGACTCAAAGAGAGTAGATCTACTCTCTTATCTACTCTCTTTGAGAGCAACGTAGAGCGACAATCAACAACATACAACAACACTGAACCTCCGAGAAACCCGCAGAATCACGGCAAAATGAGGGATAAAGAAACGGAAAGCCGCACCCTGCCATCCTAAAGCGGGTGTCGGACGTTCGAATCGTCTCGGGGGCACTGTGAGGGGGCCTCATGCGTCACGCACTCGGCTATGCCACGACCGTCGTGGCTGCCCTGTGCTGGGGCGCCTCCGGGGTCTCCGCCGACTACCTGATGGAACGCCACGGCATCGAACTGTCGCTCGTCAGCTTCTTCCGGATGTTCACCGCCGGCATCCTCACCCTCGGCTTCGCCCTGGCTCGCGCGCGCCGCATCATGCCCCAGCACCGCGCCCTCGTCTCCTCCTCGCGCAACTGGCGCTCCCTCCTCGTCTACGCGCTCTTCGGCCTGGCCGCCTGCCAAATCAGCTACATGGGGGTCATCCGCGCCTCCAACGCCGGGACGGGCACGGTCCTGGAGTACCTGGGTCTCATCCTCATCGTCGTGTGGGTATGCCTGAGCCACCGCCGCTGGCCGCGCGCCAGTGAGGCGATAGCCATCCTCCTCGCCCTGACGGGAACCTTCCTCCTGTCCACGCACGGCTCCCTCGACACCCTGACCCTGACACCGACCACCCTCGCATGGGGCGCCATCGCCGCCCTCACCCTGGCGACCTACACGCTCCTGCCCGCCCGCCTCATCGCCGCCTACGGCGCCGAGCTCGTCGTCGGCTACGGGCTCCTCATCGCCGGCGCCGGCGTAGGCCTGGCCGGGCGGGTCTGGCGCTACCCCATCACCTGGACCCCAGAAGTGATCGCCGCGATGACGGTCACGGTCGTCCTCGGCACCGCCGTCGCCTTCACCGCCTACCTGTGGGGAGTCGACCGCATCGGGCCCGTGCGCGCCTCCCTCGTCGGCAGCCTCGAACCCATCGCCGCGACCGGCCTGTCCGCGCTTGTCATGGGGACCTCCTACACGGTCATCGACCTCGCCGGCATCCTCCTCATCGTCGGAGCCGTTGTGAGCATCTCCGTGGTCGACCTCATCCGGGCGCGCCGCGCCGGTCAATAAGCCACCCTGCCGTAGGGTGGAACCGTGGTTCCTAGTATCTTTTCGCGCCGTTCCGCTCCAGAGCCCGAGGCCCCCCAGGCCTCGTCCACGCCGACGCACCCGACCACCCTTGTCGGTCAGGCGCGCGCCGCGTGGCGCACACGACTCGAGGAGACCATCGCCGCCGAGAGCCAATCCCTGCCGACGCTGTCGCTGACCGACGCGCACCCGGGAGGCCTCGCGCAGCTCTACACCGAGCACCCCGTGCGCCTGAGCCTGCTCATCCGCGAACCCATCGCCCTCGGGCGCGCCCTCGACCGCGCCCGCGCGATCATCGCCCGCTCCGAACAACGCGCCGCCACCCACGGCACCGGGCCCATCCACCTGGGCATCGGCACCGCCACGTGGCGCCACGGCGCCGAAGCGATCACCGTCCCCGCCCTGCTGCGCCCCGTGCGCCTCGTGCGACGCGACGACGACGTGCTCATCGCGCTTGGACGCGGCGGCCTGCTCGCCCCCGAGCTGTCCGAGGCCCTGCGCAGCCACGGCCTCGACGTGGACGGGGACACGATCCTCGCACAGGCGAGCGGCGCACACGGGTTCTCCTCCTCACAGGCGATGGCAGCTTTGCGCGAGGCCTGCGCCGCCCTGCCGCGCTTCGAGGTCCGTGACGACCTCGTGATCGGCCTGTTCTGCCACCCGGCCGGCGCCCTCGCCGCCAGCCTGACCGAGGACGTCACCGCCCTCGAAGACTCTCAGGT
>CATWCG010000286.1:0-3102 GCA_958349165.1 uncultured Actinomyces sp.
GACCGGTGCTCCCGCTCGTTCCGAGCGCGTCGCCAAGTACAACCAGCTGCTGCGCATCGAGGAGCAGCTGGGCGAGGCCGCCGTGTACGCCGGCCGCTCTGCCTTCCCTCGCTTCAAGTGAGCCTAGGCAACTAGCCGCATAGCTCCGCGCGGGCCCGTCAGGGTCCGCGCGGAGTTTTTTCACGGCGTGGGGGTGAGCCAAATTCGCGTTCGTAGGGCACGATAGAAGAATGGCTAGTCGTCGTCCTTCCTCCCGCCCTTCCTCGCGCCGCCGCTCCTCCACGTCGGAGGCGGCGCGCACGACGCGCGAGATCAACGCGGAAAAGTCGCGCCAGCGCAGGGCCGCGGCCAAGGCAGCACAGTCCTCGAAGGGAGACGAGGCCTCGGCGCGGCGCGCGCGCACGGGAAAGAAAGCGGACGCTGGGAAGGCGGAGGCGGGCGCGGAGCGCAAGGCCTCCGCGAAGGAACGGCGGGCGCAGCGCGCCCGGGAGCGCCAGAGCGCTCGGGGCGGCCGCGAGGGTGCCTCCGTCCTGTCGATCGGCGGCCTGGACATCTCCACGCGCCTCGTCGTCGTCCTGACAGTCGCCGCGATCCTCGCGGTCATGCTGGTGCCCAGCGTGTACCAGTGGTGGCAGCAGGAACGCGAGCTCGCCCAGATCAAGGCGCAGGTCGCCGAGCAGCAGCGCCACAACGAGGAGATGCAGCGCCAGCTGGACCTGTGGAATGACCCGGACTACATCTCGACGCAGGCGCGTGAACGCCTGGGATACGTGCGCCCGGGTGAGACTCAATACACGGTTGTGGATCCGGGGCCGCAATACCAGGATTCCGCGATGGCTGCGGCCGCGGCGCCGACGGGGCCCGCGCGGCCCTGGGTGCAGCAGCTCGCTATCCTAGTGGGGAAGGCGGACCAGCCGCCGAGCGCGACGCCCATCCCGTCGGCTGACACCAGCCAGTCGGGCCAGGCGCCCACCACCGGCCAAGAAAGCGGAGAATGAGCCTCGTTAACACCACCGACGCCACCGAAGAGGACCTCGAGGTCCTGCGCGAGCAGCTGGGGCGCGTGCCCCGAGGCGTCGTCGGCATCGCCGCGCGCTGCCTGTGCGGGCGCCCCACGGTCGTCGCCACCGCGCCGCGCCTGCCCGACGGGACCCCATTTCCCACGACCTACTACCTGACGCATCCGGCCGCCGTGAAGGGCGCCTCGACGCTCGAAGCGGAACACGTCATGGACGCCCTGAACGAGGAGCTCGCCGCCGACGAGGAGCTGCGCGCCGCCTACGCGCGCGCCCACCAGGCCTACATCGATGCGCGCCTGTCCCTGGGCGACGTCCCCGAGATTTCCGGCGTGAGCGCGGGCGGCATGCCGACGCGCGTCAAGTGCCTGCACGCCCTCGTGGGCCACTCGCTGGCCGCGGGACCGGGCGTGAACCCGATCGGCGATCGCGCGCTCGCCATGCTTGAGGAGCGCGGCCTGTTCTCCACCGCGCGCTGCTCCTGCTGAGCGCACCCACATGAGCTAGCCCGGCCTCGTCCGGGAAAGAACCCACCAGAAACGAAGCGATGACCCGCGTAGCTGCCATTGACTGTGGAACGAACTCCATCCGACTGCTCGTCGCCGACGCCACCGTCGGCGAGGACGGCAGGCCCTGCCTCGCCGATCTGACGCGCCAGATGCGCATCGTGCGCCTGGGGCAGGGGGTGGATGCGCGCGGCTACCTGGATCCGGCCGCGATCGAGCGGACGGTGGAGGCGACGGTCGAGTACCAGCGCATGATCGAGAAGCTGGGCGCGACGCGCACCCGCTTCGTGGCGACCTCGGCGACGCGCGACGCCTCCAACAGCGCCGAATTCGTCCGCCAGATTAAGGCCGTCATCGGCGTCGAACCCGAGGTGGTCGTCGGCACGCAGGAGGCGTCGCTGTCGTTTAGCGGCGCGGTCGGCGGGCTCGGGGAGGGGGTTGACGCCCCCATGCTGGTCGTCGATATCGGCGGCGGTTCGACCGAGCTGGTGCTGGGCTCGACGAGCGTCAAGCAGGCGGTGTCGATCGACATGGGCGCGGTGCGCGTGACGGAGAAGTTTTTCGCCCACGTCGACCCCGCGGGCGGCGTGCCCAAGGCGGAGCAGGAGCGGGCGATCGCGTGGATCGACGAGCAGCTGGACGGCGCGGAGAAGGCGGTGGATCTGGCGCGGGTGCGTTCCCTCGTGGGCGTCGCCGGCACGGTGACGACGCTGACCGCGCAGGCGCTGGGGCTCACCTCCTACCAGCCCGAACGCATCCACGGGGCGCGCCTGAGCGCCGACCGGATCGAGGAGGCCGTGCGCTTCATGGTCGACCAGCCGATCTCCGTCAAGGCGTCCCTGGGCTTCATGCCCGAGGGCCGCGAGGACGTCATCGCCGCGGGCGCGCTCATCTGGAGCCGCATCGTGACGCGCGTCCTGGAGCGTGCGCGCGACGCCGGGCATCCCATCGACGAGGTCGTCACCTCCGAGCATGACATCCTCGACGGCATCGCGATGGCGATGATCGATCAGGCTTGATGCGGGCGCCGGCCTCCCGTAGGCTGGACTCGCGCCTCGCCCCCGTGGCCCAATTGGCAGAGGCAACCGACTTAAAATCGGTGTGTTGTGGGTTCGAGTCCCACCGGGGGTACTGTCCGAACGGCGCGTTCGAGGCCGTGGCCGGGACTCGCCCGAGCATGCCCGGGTGGATCCTCAGTTTCGTTGCGCGCATAATGGTACGTTCCCCATCGTAGGGGTGCCTCGTGCGACACTAGAGGCAATGCATCACTGACCAAGGAGGAAATATGGCCAACCCGGTGATGAACTCGATTCAGAAGGACTGGTCCGCTCAGTCCCAGACTCCCGCTGGATATCCCACGATGCCCGGCTATCAGCCTGCTGCCCAGCAGGCACCCAACCCCTACGGGGGCCAGGCGAACCCCTACGCGGCCCAGCAGGGCCAGGTGTATGGCCAGCAGGGCGCCTACGGGGATCAGATGGCCTCCTATGAGGCGATGATGAACGCCCCGGCCGCCGACGCGGTGGACCGCGGGCACATGACCTACGACGACGTCGTGGTGAAGTCCCTCATGTGCTTCG
>CATWCG010000287.1:0-3102 GCA_958349165.1 uncultured Actinomyces sp.
CGGCTCGCCCATATGAGTGTCACCTCACCGTCACACACCACAGTCGCGCCTCCCACCCGAGGCACACTCACCTGCCGCCCGCGTGCGACTCCTCATAGGTCTTTCATCCCACCAATCCGACCGGCCTGTTCACGGTCCCGTATGATGGGAGCAGCTATATCCGCGAGGCAATGACTCGATTAGTCGTTCACCGAGAAGAGGCACACCTAATATGTCCGAGCGATCCGGCTCGTCCCACACGCCCACAAGGCGCGTCACCGAACCCAACCCGCTGCCCACCCGTCTGGGCGTCCACCCTGCGGGCGACGGCCTCGACGTGGCGGTGATCGCCCGCGGCGCTTCCGGCGTGGACATGTGCATCTTCGACGAGGCCGGGGCTGAGACGCGCTATGCCCTCATGGGCCCCAAGACGGGCGTGTGGCACGGCCACATCCCGGGCTACGGCGCGGGCACGCGATACGGTTTCCGCGCACACGGCACGTGGGACCCCGACGGCGGCAAATTCTTTAACTCCCACAAGCTCCTGCTCGACCCCTACGGTCGAGGCCTCGACGGCGTCGTCGACATGAAGCCCGGCGTCTACGCGCACTGCGTGGACGAGGATCTATACCCGTCGGAATACCCGATGCGTCGCTCCCCCATCGATTCCGCCCCCTACATGCCGCGCTCGGTCGTGGTCGAGCCCTCGTTCCCGATCATCCCCAAGCCCCAGACACCGTGGGAGACGACCGTCATCTACGAGATCCACGTCAAGGGCTTCACCAAGAACATGCCCGGCGTTCCCGAGCCTCTGCGCGGCACCTACGCAGGCCTCGCGCACCCGGCCTCGGTCTCCTACCTCAAGGACCTGGGGGTGAGCGCCGTGGAGCTACTGCCCATCCACGCCAAGTGCGACGAACCTTTCCTCACCGAACGCGGCCTGACGAACTACTGGGGCTACTCGACGCTGTCCTTCTTCGCCCCCGAACCCTCCTACGCGACCGCCGAGTCGCGCGCAGGCGGCGCCCAGGCCGTCGTCGACGAGTTCCGCGGCATGGTCTCCCTCCTGCACAAGGCCGGCATCGAGGTCATCCTCGACGTCGTCTACAACCACACGTGCGAGGGCGGCGACGCCGGTCCCTCCCTGTCGTGGCGAGGCCTGGACTCCGACTTGTACTACCGCCACACTTCCTCGCGCCCCGTCCAAACCATCGACGTGACCGGCACCGGTAACACGATGAACATGGACCACCCCAAGACCATCCAGATGGTGCTGGACTCGCTGCGCTACTGGGCGCGCGACATGGGCGTGGACGGATTCCGCTTCGACCTGGCGGCCACGCTCGGGCGTTTCTCCACCGGCTTCAGCCCGATGCACCCGCTCCTCATCGCGATGGCCACCGACGACGTCCTGGCCCACACCAAGCTCATCGCCGAGCCCTGGGACGTGGGCCCGGGCGGCTGGCAGACCGGCAACTTCCCGGTGCCTTTCTCCGAATGGAACGATCACTACCGCGGTGCCCTGCGCAACTTCTGGCTCGCGGACGTGCGCGCCCAGGCCTCGGGACACGTCGTCTCCGGTCCCAACGACCTGGCGACCCGCCTGTCCGGCTCCCAGGACGTGTTCGAGCACGGACTCGGACGCCTGAGGGGCCCACGCGCCTCCATCAACTTCGTGACCGCGCACGACGGCTTCACACTGGCGGACCTGACCGCCTACGACCGCAAGCACAACAAGGACAATCTCGAGAACAACCGCGACGGCTCGGACGACAACCGCTCGTGGAACCACGGCCTCGAGGGCACGCTGGCCTCGGGCGCCACCCACCCGGACGCCACCACCCCCTACGCGATCCTCGCCAACATGCCGATCGCGCGCCTGCGGGCACGCTCGCAGCGCAACATCCTGGCCACCATGTTCGTCTCCTCGGGCACGCCGATGCTCACGGGCGGCGACGAGTTCGGGCGCACCCAGAACGGCAACAACAACGCCTACTGCCAAGACGGCCCGATCTCGTGGGTCGACTGGGACCTCGCCGAGGCTCAGCAGGCGCAGATCGACGCCGTCTCCTGGCTGATCGCTCTGCGTAAGGCGCACCCCGTGCTGCGCCCCGACAGCTTCGCAACCGGCCAGCCCTACGGCGGCGATACCCTCCCCGACCTGTCGTGGTACACCGCCCAGGGCACGCCGATGCCGGACTACGGGTGGACGGACTCGCGTCACCGCACCTTCCAGATGCTGCGTTCCGGCGTCAAGTGGGGCGACCACGACGCCCTCATCATCATCAACGCGAACCTCGACGACGCGCAGGTCACCCTGCCGGAAGGCCACGATTTGGACTGGCTCATCGCCTACTCCACCGTGTGGGAGACCCCCGCTGACGGAGGGGTCGGCTCCTCGCTTGATCCCTCCGATATCTCCCTTGAGGTCGAGCACGTCACCCCGCGTTCCACACTCACGATCGAGGCGCTGTCCGTGACGATTCTCCTCTCCGACATCGCCTTCCAGCCCGAAAACTAACGCACTTCGCGTTTTCATTTACTCCCAATCACGCGTTAGGATCAATGCATGACTCGCAGTGAAGATGCCCTGGAAACAGCAACCTCCGATGCCTCGCTGGCCCGCTCGAAGGCCCGCAGCGCCGAGATCGACCTGGCGATCGACCAGGACCCCTCGCGTTTCCGCATCCTCACGGGTGACCGCCCCACGGGCCACCTCCACCTGGGCCACTACTTCGGCACGCTGCGCAACCGCGTGCTGCTGCAGAACCGCGGGGTGGAGACCTGGGTTCTGGTCGCCGACTACCAGGTGATCACCGACCGCGACGGCGTGGGACCGATCCGTGAGCGCGTCCTCGGCCTCGTCGCCGACTACCTGGCCGCGGGCATCGACCCGGAGCGCTCGACGATTTTCAACCACTCGGCGGTGCCGGCCCTCAACCAGCTCATGCTGCCCTTCCTCTCGCTCGTCACCGAATCCGAGCTCCACCGCAACCCGACCGTGAAGGCCGAGCTGGAGGCCACGGAGGGCCGCGCGATGACGGGCCTCATGCTGACCTACCCGGTCCACCAGGCCGCCGACATCCTCTTCTGCAAGGCCAACATCGTGCCCGTGGGCCAGGA
>CATWCG010000288.1:0-3080 GCA_958349165.1 uncultured Actinomyces sp.
CCGTGGACGACGTCCTGCAGGTCGGCCAGCAGGTCGAGGTCGAGATCAACGAGATTGGCGACCGCGGCAAGCTGAGCCTGCACGCCGTCATCGACGGCGAGGCCGGCGAGCTGGAGGCCCCCGAGGGCGAGTCGGCCGAGCCGCGCCGCGAGCGTCGCGATCGCTCCGAGCGCCGCGAGCGTCGTCCCCGCACCCGCACCCGTCGTCGCCGCGACGACGAGCGCGAGGAAGGTGCTTCCGAGGAGTGAATAGCTCTCGATAGCTGACACGGACCGGTGGCCGGGACGGGGCGCGTGCTCCACCCGGCCACCGGCCTTGTTGCGGATACACTGTGAACGTTTCGCGCTCATCCACGCGCTGGGAACCGATGAGGAGAAGAATGACACCGAAGCCGCTGCCGCTCGACGAGGCGCGCCTGTCCATCGAGGACGGCGACACGCGCATTGACCGCACCATCCTGGGATGCGGAGCGCGCGTCCTGACCCAGACGATCCCCGCGACCAAGAGCGCCGGCATCTCACTGTGGGTGCCCGTGGGCTCGCGCGACGAGGGGGAACGCACAGCGGGTTCGACCCACTTCCTCGAGCACCTCCTCTTCAAGGGCACGAACAAGCGCAGCGCCCTGGACATCGCGGTCGCCTTCGACAGCGTCGGCGGCGAATCCAACGCTGAGACGGCGCGCGAGCACACCGCCTACTGGGCGCGCGTGCGCGACGCTGACCTGGACATGGCGATCGAGACGCTGGCCGACATGGTCACCGACTCGCGCCTGGACGAGGAGGATTTCGCGATGGAGCGTGGCGTCATCCTCGACGAGCTGGCGATGGGGGAGGACTCTCCCACGGAAACCGTCCACGAGGCCTTCCAGCTGGCTGTCCACGGCGACCGACCCATCGGCCGCCCCGTCGGCGGCACCTCCCAGGCGATCACCGCCGTGGGCCGCTGCGATGTGTGGGATCACTACCAGGCCCACTACGGTCCCTCCTCGCTGATTGTCGCCGCCGCCGGCCACGTCGACCACGCCCAGGTCGTCGAGCGCGTCCAGGCCGCCCTGGAAGTATCCCCCTGGGATCACGTGAGCGCGGCCGCGCCCCGGCCTCGTCGATCGACGAACGCGACGCCCATCGCCGACCACGAGAAGGACATCACTCGACGCCGCGACGTCACCCAGGCGCACGTCCTCATCGGCTGTGAAGGCCTGTCGGCCACCGACCCCCTGGGCCCCACGATGAGCGTCCTGCTGTCGATCCTGGGCGGCTCCATGTCCTCGCGCCTCTTCCAGGAGGTGCGAGAAAAGCGCGGCCTGGCCTACACGACCTACGCCTTCGACGTCGCCTACTCTGACACGGGCACCTTCGGCATGTACGCGGGCTGCAGCCCCGACAAGGTCGATGAGGTCGAGGCCATCATGCGCGCGCAGCTGGAGGATCTGGCCGCTGGAGGCCCGACCGAGGAGGAGATGACGCGCGTGCGCGGACAGGTGCGCGGCGGCGTCGTCCTGGGCCTGGAGGATAACTGGTCGCGGATGATGCGCCTGGGCCGCTCGGAGATCGTCGGACGCTACCGCCCCATCGACGAGTCCCTGGCCGAGTTCGACGCGGTGGAGGCCGCCGACGTGCGTGCGCTGGCCGCGTCCCTCCTCGTCAAGCTGGACTGCCGAGCGCTGGTCCTGCCCCAGGAATAAGACACCGACAGGGGCCCGCCCGCAGCGCGGGTCCCCACGACTACAACACACTCGTACAAGGAGACAGACATGATTCGCGTGGCAGTGACCGGAGCCAAGGGCCGCATGGGTTCGACCGTCGTGGCGGCCGTCAATGGCGCCCCTGATATGGAGGTTGTCGCTCAGCTCGACGCCGGCGATCCCATTACCGCCGAGAGCGTGCGCGGCGCCGCGGTCGCCGTGGACTTCTCGGTGCCCGCCGTCACGGAGGCGAACGTGCACGCGCTCCTGGACGCGGGAGTCGACGTCGTCGTTGGCACCACCGGCTGGACTGAGGAGTCCTACGCGCGCGTGCGCGAGCACGCCGAGGCGGCCGGACGCGCGGTCCTCATCGCCCCGAACTTCGCGATGGGGGCTGTCCTGGCCATGAAGTTCGCGGCCCTGGCCGCCCCCTACTTCGAGTCCGCCGAGGTCATCGAGATGCACCACCCGGGCAAGGTCGACGCCCCCTCGGGCACGGCGGTTGCGACCGCGCGTGGCATCGCGAAGGCGCGCGCCGAGGCAGGCCTGGGGCAGATGCCCGACGCGACCCAGACGGATGAGCTGGGCAGCCGCGGCGGACGCGTCGAGGGCATCCCCGTGCACGCCGTGCGCCTGCGGGGCCTGACCGCCTCCGAGGAGATCCTCCTGGGCAACGAGGGTGAACAGCTGGTTATTCGCACGGACTCCTTCGATCGCGTGTCCTTCATGCCCGGCGTGCTCCTGGGCGTGCGCCGCGTCAGTGGCCGCACCGGCCTGACGATCGGCCTCGATCAGGTCATGGGCCTGTGAGCGCATCCCCTGACCGATCGGTGAGGCCCGCTCAGCGCGGCGACGAAGACGCCATCGCGCGCCTGCAGCTGGGCGCCTGGCGCGCCCTCATAGGAGGGGACGCGCTTGAGGCGCAGGGCGTCACCGAGGACGTGCTCGCCCGCCGGTGGAAGGCGACCCTGGGCGCGCCCCGCCCCGTCGGCAGCGCGGCCCTGATCGCCCTGCACGCCAACACGATCGTCGGATTCGCCTTGGCCGGGCCCGACGAGGACGGGGCGGGCTCCGCCGGATCGGAGCCGGGTGAGACGGATGGGGGAGAGGCCACGCAGGTCTACGAGCTCGTCGTGGACCCGGACTTTCGGCGCGCCGGACACGCCTCGCGCCTCCTGGCGGCCATCGCGGACCTGACGAGTGGGCAGCTGCGCGTGTGGGTCGGCGCGGATGACGAGGAGCGCCAACGCTTCTATTCCTCCGCTGGATTCGCCCCCTCGGGGGCGGTTCGCACGATCGGCGGCCAGACCCAGCACATGTGGCGGGCGCAGCGCGACTAAGGGCCCACGGGGGAGCGCGCGGTGGTGCGCCTGACGCATCGTGGACGCCCGGGGAC
>CATWCG010000289.1:0-3064 GCA_958349165.1 uncultured Actinomyces sp.
GGTCCACGAGCTCGTCCAGGAGCTGGTCGGAGGGACCGTCGCGCCCGGGCAGCGGCAGATGGGTGGCCACGTAGCGGATGCCCTGGCGGGCGTGGTCGAAGGGAGAGCCCACGTCGATGCCGTGCCAGGGCACGCCCGTCACGGCCATCCCGGTGGCCGCGGCCATGAAGTCGAAGTTTCCCCCGAGGGCGAGGGTCGCAGATGTCAGGATCGCTCCCCGCTCACCAATGCCGACCCCGCCGATCGCCCCGGACACGTCGAGGGGGCCCACCGTCAGGCGAGCGTTGTCGGCCTCATCCTTCGTGATGTAGGCGATCGACTGATCGGGGTCGCGTCCCCACGCGTCCAGTGCGCCGATCAACTCGTCGATGGCCGCGCGGGCCAGCAGCTTCGCGGCGGGTTCGCCCTGGGCATCGGACACCTCGTGACTGGCGCGCCGGGCCGCGCCGTCCAGCACGACCATCGCATCCACGAGTGCACCCGGCCGGTACTCCAAGAGCCCCTCCTGCAGGGGCGCCATCGCCGCGCCCAGGCCGGCCCCGGCCTCGTCCAGGTCCGTGGAGTCGATCGACAGATTCGAGCGCAGGGAGCGCGCCACGCGGCTCACGCGCCCCACCGTCAGGTCGGCGGCCGCCTGGGAGCGCACGCGGTCGGCCAGCTCGTGGGCCTCGTCGATGACGACGGCATCGTACTCGCCGAAAAGCTCGCCCTCCCCGCACGCGTTGATACCGAACAGGGAGTGGTTCGTGACGACCACGTCGGCCTCGGCGGCCTCCAGGCGCGCGGCCTGCGCGAAGCACTCGTCGATGAGCGGGCAGTGCTTGCCCAGGCACTCGGGCTTCGCGACCGACGCGTGGTGCCAGGCGCGGTCCGACACGCCGGGAACCAGATCATCGCGGTCACCCGTCGTGGTCTCGCTGATCCACTCGCGGATGCGCAGGATTTCCTTGCCGAGCTCACCCGTCGGGCCGGCTCCGATGTCCCGATCTTCGAACAGGGTGCCCTCCGTGGGGTACCCGCCGTCCAGCTTGTGCATGCAGGCGTAGTTCGACCAGCCCTTGAGCACCGCGACCTTCAGACGCACACCCGTCGCCGAGGCGACCGCGTCGACGGCCACCGGCGCATCCTTGACGAGGATCTGGCGCTGCAGCGCCAGCGTCGCCGTCGAGACGAGCCCGCGCACACCGCTCACCGCGCAGTGCGTCAGCAGGGGCACCAGGTAGCCCAGCGACTTGCCCGTGCCCGTGCCCGCCTGCACCAACAGGTGCTCGCGGTCCTCCAGCGCGGCGGCCCCCTCGGCGACCATCGATGCCTGCCCCTCGCGCGCGGACCCGCCCATCGAGGAGACGACCGCGTCGAGGACGCGCCCCGACGCCTCGACCAGGCCCTGGCTCACTGCCCGCTCACCGCCGCGTCACCCACGGTGCCGCCCACCGCCGCGCGGGCGATGACGGCCGCCAGCGCCTCGTCGACGCGGGCCACGATGCGGGTTCCGGCGTCCACGTACTCCTCGCGCTCCACCTCGCCCTCCTCATGGATCCTGTGCACGAGGGAGCCCGCCGAGTACGGCAGGACCGCGTCGACAGCGACCCGAGGCCGGGGCAGCATATCTTCCAACGCAACGCGTAGCGCGTCCACGCCCCATCCGGTGTAGGCGCTCACAGGAACCGCGCCGGGGAAGACCGTGCGCAGCAGGGCGATCTGCTCGGGCGAGGCCAGGTCGGCCTTGTTCAGGGCGATCAGTTCGGGGATGTCCGAGGCCCCCTCGATCGTGTCGATGACGGCGCGCACGGCCTGCACCTGGGAGACCGGGTCGGGGTGGGCGGCGTCCACGACGTGGAGGATCACGTCGGCCTGGCCGACCTCTTCGAGGGTCGAGCGGAAGGCCTCAACCAGCTGCGTGGGCAGGTTGCGCACGAATCCGACCGTGTCGGTGAGCGTGTACTCGCGCCCGTCGGCGGCGCGTGCGCGCCGCACGGTCGGGTCGAGGGTGGCGAACAGCGCGTCCTGGACGAGAACGCCCGCGTCCGTCAGGCGATTGAGGAGCGTCGACTTGCCGGCGTTCGTGTACCCGGCGATCGCCACCGACGGCACGCCCCCGCGCCGACGCGAACCCCGCTGCGTGCGCCGGGCCGGCTCCATGCGCGCGATGTCCGCGCGCAGCTTCGCCATGCGCGTGCGGATGCGGCGCCGGTCGAGCTCGATCTTGGTCTCACCCGGGCCCCTGGAACCGATACCCGCGCCGCCCGCGACGCGGCCACCGGCCTGACGGGACATCGACTCGCCCCAGCCGCGCAGACGCGGCAGCAGGTACTCCAGCTGGGCGAGCTCCACCTGCGCCTTACCCTCACGGGACTTAGCGTGCTGGGCGAAAATGTCAAGGATCAGGGCGGTGCGGTCGACGACCTTGGCGTCGACGACGTCCTCCAGGCCGCGGCGCTGGGAGGGGGCCAGCTCCTCGTCAACGATGACGGTGTCGGCCTCCACGGCGCGCACGATGTCGGCCAGCTCGCGTGCCTTACCCGACCCCAGGTAGGTCGCGGGGTCCGGCTTCATACGGCGCTGGATGATGCCGTCGAGCACGCGCGAACCCGCGGTCTCCGCGAGCGCGGCGAGCTCGCGCAGCGAGTTCTCCGCCTCCTCCTCGCTCTGCGTGGTGCGCAAGCCGACGAGGACGACCTTTTCGAGTCGCACCTGGCGGTATTCGACCTCGGAGATGTCCTCGCGGTCGGAGGCTCCCGTGTCGACGCGGCGCGTTCCCGCGCGGGCCTCGCGTTCGAGCGCACCGGCGTCCCCCGAGCTGTCCTGCCCCGCGGTCGATGCGAGCGCCGTTCCCGAGCGCGCGAGGATGCGCGCGACGACGTCGTTGACGCGCTGGTCGCGTTCCGCGGTCGAATCGGTGGGGGTCGTGTCCATGTCCGTCCTTCACGTGGGGGGCTTCCAGTGTCGCACGACGGGCCCTCATCTGCGTCTGCGCGCGCGGGCGCGATAGGCTTTCTTCCGTGGACGAACAGTACTTCACCGACTCTGCCCCCGCGAGCGCCGACGAGACTCACGTCATCGA
>CATWCG010000290.1:0-3041 GCA_958349165.1 uncultured Actinomyces sp.
CAGTAGTCCGCCACCAGGTACTTCGCGTCGAAGCTATCCGTGCACTCCACGATCAGATCCCACTCGCGGCCGTGCTGCTCCAGCCACTCGCGAGTCACGTGCCCGTAGCGCTCGAAACGCACGCCGGAGTTGAGGGCGCGCAGGTGACGCACCGCCGAATCCGGCTTCGGATCCCCGACGTCACCCTCGCCGTGCAGGAGCTGGCGCTGCAGGTTCGACGTATCGACCACGTCGGAGTCGCAGATGCCGATCGTCCCGACGCCCGCAGCCGTCAGGTACAGCAGGACGGGCGAGCCGAGGCCGCCCGCGCCCACGACGAGCACGCGCGCCGCGGCCAGGCGGGCCTGACCCGCCTCGCCAATGCCGGAGACCAGCCAATTGCGACGGAAACGCTCCAGCGCAGGATCCCCGGCCTCGTACGGGACGGGCGCATTGATCAGCGGGAGCGCGACGCTGCGGCCCGAGACGGCCGCCTCACGCGAATAAGGATCGCCGATCGTCATCTCACAGACCCGACCAGTTGTGCGAACCGTCGGTCAATTCCTGCTTCTTCCAGATCGGGAGCTTCGCCTTCACGTCCTCGACGATGCCCTCCACCGCGCGGAACGCCTGGGCGCGATGCTCGGCGGCAACCGCCACCACCATCGCATCCTCGCCGATCTCCAGGCGGCCCACCCGGTGCCACGCGACGATGCGATGCACCCCGGGACGATCCTGAAACTCCGCGACGATGTCGCGCAAGATCTGCGCCGAGGAAGGATGCGACGAATACTCGATCGCGTCCACGCTCTCTCCCCCGTCGTGGTTGCGCACGACGCCAATGAACGACGCCACGGCACCACACGTCTCTCGGCGTGCGCTATCGATCAGCGTGCTCGAGTCGAGGGGGTCGTCAGTAATACCTGTTGCAATCTCTGCTGACATGGGATCCTCCAGGAACGGGAGATGCTTACGTCCATTTTAAACGGAAACGGTCAGGATTTTGCAAAAACCCTGACCGACCCGCACAAATGCCGTGGACATCTCACCCGCCGGCGAAGGGCGGCAACACGTCGATGCGCACGCCGGGCATCAGCTCCGCCTCCAGGCGCGCGGAACGCTCGTTCACCAGGAAGCTTGACACCTCCAGGATGCGACCCAGCTCCGGGTTGTCAGCGCCGAGGCGCGCGACTAGCTCGCCGAGCGTCGCGGGCGTCTCCGAGGCGGGCAGCTCACGCATGTAACCGCCCGCCGCCTCGGCCGCGCCGCCGAAGAAGTGCACCGTCGTCGACAGCGGCTTCGGATTCGGCTCGTCGAGCGGACGCAGAAAAACCGTCAGACGCAGCGGGTTGATCGGATCGACCTCCACTGACCAGCTCGCAACCCCCGTCGCCGTGCGCTCGAAGACACGCTCGACGATGCCGCGCCGCAGCTCGAGGGCCAGGTCGTCCGGGGCTCCCGGCTCCGTGAACGGGCAGGCCGTCAGGACGACGGCCATCTGATCGGACTCGTGAGGCACCGACGCAAAACCCATCGCGTTCATGAACAGTCGCACCTTGCCCAGGTGCCCCGCGATGTTGAAGTTGTCGCGCATGGCCCGGCGCGCAATCCCGTGGCTGTGGTCCGGCACGGCCATCGTCTCCAAAGCGGCATCCGCCCACCGCGCGCCGATCTCACGCACCGACGCGGCCGGGTCGGCGGCGTCCGCGCGCAGCCACGCCAGCAGCGACGAGGTCAGCTGCTGGAGCATCTGCGCCGCAAACGAGGGGTCGGCGGGGGTTGTCGTCGAATACCCGAGCGCGGGACGCCCACGCCCCGAGGAGGGAAGCTGCTGCTTTTCCACCAGACCCACGGCAAACAGACCTTCGAGGGTCTCACGCACGCTCGACACGTGCAGGCCCGCCTCCTGGGCCAACTCGGCCACGGTCACGGGCACAGCATGCTGCGAAATGCGCTCCAACAGAGCGTGCTGAGCGGGCGTCAGGGCAGCCATCGCCTCAAGCGTTTCAGCCAGCGGCCGAGAATGGGAGGTGTCAGTCATATTCATCCTCTCTCCCTCTTAATCTTCGGAAACCCCCTTGACGAGAATCTCCGTAACGGCGTTATCGTTGTTACCTTACTTACAAACCGCTGTTATTTTACCCGGCACAAGCCTTCGCGCGCACGGCCAATTCCATTGCGTGGAAGCTATTGAAAGGGCCTCCGCGCGCACGCGCCTCACTCACGACACCCGACCCGTGGTATACAGCGTGGGGCGAGCTTTCGCCCGCCCCACGCCGACACCTGGCCCGCCGAGGCCTCGCCAAGAAGGCGAGGGACCGCGGCGGGCACGGCCGTCGATCAGTCCGACATGCCGCCGCGCGTCAGCTGATGCTCGCGGCGCTCGTCGCGCGACCGGTACACCACCGGAGGACGCGCCACGTAGCCGACCGGCGCGCTCACCGCGTGCACGAGGCGGGTGAACGGCCAGATGCAGAAGAGCAGCAGGCCCGCGATGATGTGCAGCTTGAAGCTCAGCGGCACGTCGACCATCAGGTGCGCCTGCGGGTGCAGGTAGAAGATCGACCGGAACCAGACGGAGATCGTCTCGCGGTAGTCGTAGCCCTCGTGCCCGCCGAGCACCTGGTTGAGCAGCGTCGCCGCGCCGCCCAGGAGCACCGGGATCGCCAGCATGACGTAGGTGACGATATCCATGCGGGTCGTCGCCACGCGCACCGACTTGACCACCAGGCGGCGGTAGATCAGCAGCGCGAGGCCGAGGATCGTCATGAGACCCGCGATCGAGCCGGGGATCGTCGCCACCAGGTGGTAGACGTGCTGGGGCACGCCGGCCGCCTCGGTCCACGTCTTCGGAATCACGAGGCCCATGATGTGGCCGATGAACACGAAGAGAACACCGAAGTGGAACATCGGCGACGCCCAGCGCAGGATGGCCGGCTCATTCCACTGCGAGGAACGAGACGTCCACCCGTACTGGTCCGTCTTGTAGCGCCACGCGAGGCCCACAATGAGGATCGCGAAGGACACGTAGGGCAGGACCACCCACAGGGCAATGTCCAGGA
>CATWCG010000291.1:0-3041 GCA_958349165.1 uncultured Actinomyces sp.
CTCATGTTGCGCTCTGTTGATACTGACCCCAACAGCAACCCCACGGGAACCCAAGCCCCCGCAGCACAACCAAGGACGACAACACCCCGGCAGTAAGCCCGAGGCCAGATGCGCCCGGGCGCCGAGACCACCCGCCGGTACTACTACTCATCCTCCGAGATGTACCCCTTGGCGACCAGACGCGCATACTCACTCGCAATAAACATCTCCTCAGGAGACTCAACAATGCAGCTGACCAGAGCATCATTGCCGCCCACCTTCACGCCCACGCCCTGCGGGGTAACAAAAGTAGAACGATAACGCTCCTTCTTACTACTACGCTGCTTCGCCTTCCCATACCGGCGCGTCAAAATCTCACAGAAATGCCGATAAATCACCTTCGCCGGCTCCAACGAATACCCCCAAGCCTCCTCCGGCGCAATATCAGTAACAGGTATTTTGAGAGACTTGATCTTCCCATCGCGCGCAGTGAAATACGAGGAAGACTCATGAGGACGCACGTCAGAGGTAAACAACGCCGGCTCTCTATAATCTGGCGTCCATCCGAAGCGGTCGCGTAGGGCGTAGCCGTCTTCGGCGGTTTTGGGCCAGGGCGAATCAACCCACGCCTCAAGAATCTCGATGAAACGATCATCAGACAACACGGTGAACTCAAAGGACATGATACTCCTTCACAGGGCCTTGATGGCCTGGCCGACACCAACAACACGCACTCACTCACTCACGCACGCACGCCGCTCACGCACAGGATGACTCACAACCAGCCCCAACAGCAACCCCACAGAAACCCAAGCCCGACAGCAAGGCCAAGGACGACAACGCCCCGGCAGTGAGCCCAAGGGTCCCCAAGCCCGACAGCGAGACCAAGGACAGCAGGACTCCGTATCAAGCCAGCAGGCGGCCGCGCCCCCGCACCACCGAGGCCAGCCACACCCCGGCAGCAGGCTCGAGGACAGCCACACCCAGGCAGTAAGCCCAAGGGTCCCCAAGCCCGACAGCGAGACCAAGACCAGAAGGACTCCATATCAAGCCAGCTGGCGGCCGCACCCCCCGCACCACCGAGGCCAGCCACACCCCGGCAGTAAGCCCGAGGCCAGATGCGCCCGGGCGCCGAGACTACCCGCCGGTACTACTCGTCCTCCGAGATGTACCCCTTGGCGACCAAACGCGCATACTCGCCCTCAGTAAACATCAACTCAGGAGATTTAACGACACAACTCACGTGAGCGATCGTGCCCCCCACGCTCACGCCAACACCCAGAGACGTCACAAAGTTCGAACGGTAATAACCATTTCTATTCTTGCGCCGCTTGGGCTTGCCGTACCGGCTCTTCAGAATGTCACAAAAATGCCGATAAATCACCAGGGCATCCTCCAGCGAATCCCCCCGAGCCTCCTCCGGCGCAATATCAGTTATAGGAAAGGTCAATGAATTAATCGAGTCATTTGTCGCTGTAAAGTAAGCTGACGGCTCATCTGGCTCAACATCTGAGGTGAATAGCGCCGGATCTTGAGAATCTGCTGTCCATCCCAGGCGGTCTCGTAGGGCGTAGCCGTCTTCGGCGGTTTTGGGCCAGGGTGAGTCCACCCAGGCCTGGAGGATCTCGATGAAACGATCATCGGACAACACGGTGAACTTAAAGGACATGATCCTCCTTCACAGGGCCTTGATGGCCTGGTCGATGCGGACGATGTGGGCTGGGTCCAGCTCAATCGGGTTGGTCTTAAAGACTATTCTCCCAGCGTTCCCGCTGCGGGCAATCGAGACGTCGGAAAACACCTGTACGCGCCCGTCCTTGATGGCCTCCCACAACGCCGGGTTCTCACGCATCTTCTGATGAAAATCCGTGTCCCTGGCCAGGCGATCCCCCACGTAGGCAGCCGAACCCTGCTCAACCTTGACCCCGTCAACCTCGTAGGTCCCGATCTTGGCGCTCGTGCCACCCTTACACTCCCCCACATGCAACTCCCCAGGCCGATACCCGATCGTATCCACGTGACCACGACCGGTGCCCGGACCACCCACGCCGCCGCCCTGAACGATCCCCATCTGATCCCACTTAGCCTCCAGGGCCGCGTGCCCCATCTCCTCCGCGGAACGAGCCTCAGCCACACGCGCAGCAGTCAACTCCTCAGCACTACCGTTCAGGTCTTTCAATGTTTGTCTTTCCACGCCCTGGTCTCTCAGGTACTCGAGCGTGTCCTCGCGTCGTTTGACCGTCATGTGCGAGCGCGGGTTACGCGGCTTGTGCCGGTCAGCGAAGTGCTCATCGAGCGCGCTCTTGTGCGGGGCGAGCTTATCGTCGAGCTCGTGCTCCAACGACACGCGGTTCGCGCGCGCCTGCACGCGACGGGCGTTCGCCTGACGCAGGTGCGAAGCGGCCTGACCCCCGCGCGGGGTCGCGCGAGGGCTGCGACCACCCACCCAGGCCTCGTAATCCACCAGATCATCAAACTTGCGACGACTCCTGCGAGTGATCCCCGCGACGGGGCTAAACATCGCCCTCATCGAATCGAGCTTGCCCGACAACTCGGAGGTCATATGCGTCAAATTGTGCGCCGAATTCGTCAACGACGTGATCTTCGGCATCACATTGGCGCTATACGCCGTCACCTTCGTCGAAATCTGAGCCGCCACCACCGGGGTCGCCAACCCAATCGAACACACCTCCTCCAAAATCGCCTGGGTCAGCTGGCCAATAATGTCGCTCAACGTCGACACGACAATACCGTGCACCACCCCCACAACCTCAGCCAAAACCCCCAACGCAGTACTCATCGCCGAGGTCGCACTGGCCCCCGCACGCAACGCATCAATCGTCTGCGCGCAACGCACACGCGCAGCCTCAACCATCTGCCCCGAGCCGTCCACCAGCAACGACGCCACATCAGACTCCAACGAGTCAGCCTGAGCGTTCATCGCCTCGGCCGTATTCGTCCACGTCTGCGCATGAGCCCGCACCTGATCCGCGCTGCCCGCCAGCTCATCCATCCACTGCTTGAAAGGCTCAAAGTGCTCAATCAAATACCCCGCGCCCCAC
>CATWCG010000292.1:0-3032 GCA_958349165.1 uncultured Actinomyces sp.
ATGAGGCGCAGGTGGAGGAGATGGCCGCCCACGTCCTGGAGGGTGGCCCCGTGGACGCTCTGGTGAACAACGCCGGCGGCGCCATCGGCGTCGACCGCGTGGCGGAGGGTGATCCCGCGAGGTGGAGCGCGATGTTCGAGCGCAACGTCCTGACGGCCCTGCACTGTACGCGCGCCTTCCTGCCGGGGATGCGCGAGTGCGGGGGAGACCTCGTCTTCCTCACCTCGACCGCGGCCTACGACACCTACCCGGGAGGCGGGGGCTATGTCGCCGCCAAGCACGCCGAGCGCATCATCGCCAACACGCTGCGCCAGGAACTGGTGGGCGAGCCCGTGCGCGTCATTGAGATCGCGCCCGGCATGGTGCGCACCGAAGAGTTCTCGCTCAACCGGCTCGGCTCCCAGGAGGCGGCCGACCGTGTCTACGAGGGGGTCGCCGCCCCGCTCGTCGCCGAGGACATTGCGGAGGCGATTGTGTGGACCCTGGAGCGCCCCTCCCACGTCAACATTGACTCGATGATCGTGCGCCCGGTGGCCCAGGCGACGAACACGCTCGTGGCCAGGAAAGCCGCACAGTAGAGCCCGCGCGCTCACACCATAGGGACGAGGCCGGGGCGGGCTGGTGCGCGGCGAGCGGTGAGCGTCCCCGGCCTCGTTCCTTCTATTTGGTCCAGCCCAGGATGCGCACGACGCCCGGGACATCCTCGGTGGTCGTCGTGACCTGGGTGGCGTCGCCGCCTGCGACGGGGGCGACGAAGATGGGTAGCGAGAGGTCGGAGTAGGGGTCCTTGGGCGACGCGTACAGTGCCATCTGCGTGCCGTCGGGGCTCACGGCTAGCCATCCTTCGATGGTGTGAGTGCTCTCTAGGCCGGGCAGACTGACTGTCCTCCAGTTGGAGACGAGCCGCGTCTGGTCCTCCGGGGTGGTCTGGGCGAGAGGCGTGCCCGGCTTGGAGTAGATGGTGCCCTGGTCGATCGTGAGGCACGTGCCGTCGGGGGTGACGGCGTCCGCGCCGAAACAGCCGACGCTGGCCTCGTTGGCGACCCACATCGCGGTCTTGGTGCGCTTGATGGACAGGTCGGGCATGACTTGGATTCGCGCGTAGTTTTCGACCGTGAAGTCGGTGGGAACGGCCTCGGGCGCTTCAGTTTCTGAGGGGAAACGATAGATTGTGCCGACGCGATCCGATGCGGCGTCCTTGTCGATGTGGGCCACGTAGATGGCTCCGTCGGGGCCGAATTGGGCGAAGTGATTGGACACGGGGGTGTGTCCGCTCGGCGTGGGGATCGCGTCGTTGAGGACGGTGAGCGTGCCGTCCGTGGAGACCACGGCTACCTTTTCGTTCTCGCCGTCGTTGTTCGCGACGATCATGCGTGAGAAGTCGGGGGAATAGCACTGCATATACTCGCACATGTACCCCGGTGCGGACAGGTACTCGCTCGGGAAGGTGAAGGTGCGCGTCGCCGTGATCGTGCCCGATTGCGGGTCGATGGCCCGCACGGTGGTGACCGTCGTGTCGATGCCGTCGTCAGAGGCGGCGAAAATGATGCCGGACATGGGCGCGGTTGCGGGGTCTTGGGAGGCGGTGGGCACGCCGGAAGAGGGGGCCGATGGCGCGCCGGTCGTGGAGGGGGTCGAGGAGTGGGCGCAGGCGCCCAACGCCAGGACACAGGTGGCGGCGAGCAGAGCGGACGAAAGGGTTTTGATGGACATGTGGCACCTCTTGAGGATGATCGGTGGGTGTCGAACGTTGCAGGATAGACGTGAGCTGACAAACAAAGTAAGCCTCAACAAGTGATGTGCAACACCTGTTATTTCATAGCGTTTTCACAGTTTCGCCATAAGGTCCGCTTATGGTGCGCCCCTAATCTGCGAGGCAATGGTGTACAAAACAGCAGAAAGGAGCGTCCCCCATGTCGGAGGACAACAAGAACGTGGCGGGTGACAGTGAGCGCATCTCGATCCTGCCCCAGTCGGAGCTGAAGGCCGCGGATCAGACCGAAGTCCTGCCCGCGCATGCCCCGGAAACGGAGACAGCGCAGATGCCTCCCGTCGCTCAGGAGGAAACCGGCAATGCGTTTGCCGGCACGCCCCTGGAGCGCGTCGCGGGCTCTTCCATCGACGACCAAGCCAGTGACGAGGCCGTGGCGGCTCGTGCCGCGACAATCGAGCCCGCATCGAAGAAGACCTCGTGGGGCAAGCGCGCAGCCATCGCCGGAGCGGCCGCCGCCATCCTCTCCGTCGGCTTCGGCGCGGGCATCATCACGCATGCAGCCATCCTCGGCGACGGCGAGGACTTCTATGAGCAGGGCTACGAGGACGGTGTCAGCGACCAGGGCTACACCGACGAGGACGAGGACTGGGAGTCGAACAGCGGAGACCAGCAGGATCAGAATGCCGGTCCAGGCGGCGGCCAACAGAGGCCTGGTAACGGCCAGCAGCAGGGCCCTGGCGGCCAGCAGGGGTCCGGAAGTGGTCAGCAGCAGGGGCCTGGTTCCCGGCAGGACGATACAGGCAGCACCCGCCCGGGACCTCCTCCGGAGGGCGGCCGAGGCCCCGGTAGCACCCGCAGTAGCGGTGAGGATGTGAGCGGCCAGGAATCCGACACGAGCGCCAGCTGAGCGCTGAGGGCGCGCGAGACGCCGGTTGTCTCGCGCGCCCTCTACGCGAGCGTGGCCACCGCCGTCGACACAGCTACCCCGACCAGGAGCGCCGCAAAGACGAGGCCGAGGACACGATTCGAGACGCGGGTCGTGAGCCGGGCACCCGCAAGCCCGCCGAGCATCGACGCGCCGGCAAAACACGCGACCATCGCCCCGACCTCGGGCGTGAGCGTCAGCGACCCCGACAACGCGCGTGAGGCCAGGCCGAAAGCAGCGGTGATCACCATCACCAGCAGGGACGTGGCGGATGCGCGTTTCATCGGGTAGCGCAGCGCCAGGTGCAGCGCAGGCACGATCGCAAAGCCGCCGCCGACCCCGAAAAAGCCGGTCAGAAAACCCGTCAGCGTCGCGAGAACGACAACGCGCACA
>CATWCG010000293.1:0-3031 GCA_958349165.1 uncultured Actinomyces sp.
GGTTGACACAGTTGGGAGACTGTGTCATTGTATTAGTGTATTAATACAGCAAGACAGGAGGGACGCATCGATGCGCATCGATGACACCCGCCCCATCTGGATCCAGCTGGCCGACAGCTTCCGCGCCCGCATCACCGACGGCACGTGGAAGCCCGGCCAGAAGATCCCCTCCGTCCGCGACCTCGCCATCGAGGCCGGCACCAACCCCAACACCGTCCAGCGAGCCCTCGCCGCACTCGACGACGAAGGCCTTACCGTCCCCAAGCGGACGGCCGGACGATTCGTCGCCACCGACGACAGCGCACTACGCGCCCTCCGCCAGGAGGACGCCCGCGCCGCGGCCGACGCCTTCATCCGCGCCTGCCGCTCCCTCGGCGTCGACCGCGAAGGGGCCCACGGCCTCGTCAACGAGCGCTGGAACGCGGACCTGTAACCCAGGAGGACACACTCTCATGACCACCCAACCCACGGGCGCGAGCGCGACCGGCCCAGGCCTCGTCGAGGTCACCGGCCTGACGAAGAGCTACCGCTCAACCCCCGCCCTACGCGACTACAACCTGAGCCTGGAGGCCGGGCACATCGTCGGCCTCATGGGCCCCAACGGCTGCGGTAAAACGACACTGCTCAAGATTCTCGCCGGAGTCCTCTCCGACTACCAGGGCACCGTCACCATCGACGGGCACGCGCCCGGCGTCGCCACCAAGGAGATCGTCTCCTACCTGCCCGACGCCGACTACCTCAACCCTGAGTGGACGGCAGCGGACGCGATCCGCATCTACTCCACGTTCTTTAGCGACTTCGACGCCGACAAAGCCGCCTCGATGGTCGACTTCTTCGCACTGCCCACCGACCGCCGCCTCGGCGAGATGAGCAAAGGCATGGGGGAGAAGCTCCAGATCAGCCTCATCATGTCCAGGCACGCCCGCGTGTACCTGCTCGACGAACCCATCAGCGGCGTCGACCCGGCGACGCGCGACGTCATCCTCGAGGGCATCCTGCGCGAGTTCGACCCCGCGTCGCTGCTCATCATGTCCACCCACCTCATCTCCGACATCGAGCACTTCGTCGACTACGCGCTCTTCATGAAGGACGGACAGGTCCTCCTGCAAGGCGACGCCGACGACCTGCGGGCCACCCACGGCGATTCCCTCGACGCCATCTTCCGGAAGGAGTACCGCTGATGTACGCCAAACTGCTTGCCTACGAAATCCGATCGCGCGCCGTCGCGGACGCGCGCTCCTTCGGGGCATTCATCGCTGTGATCGCGATTGCCGCGGGAATCGTTGCCGCGGGGCTGCCGGGGATCAGCGGCTCCACCGCGGTGCTCGCCTACGCCCTGTGTGCGCTCACGCCGGTCGCCTGCGCGATCGCGGCGATGGCCGACTACTGGAAGACCCTCTACGGGCAGCGCGGCTACTTCACGATGAGCCTGCCGATCTCCGGAAAGGTCATCTTCTGGGCGAAGAACACCCGCATCATGATTGAGTGCCTCCTGGCCCTCGCCCTGGCCGTCGGCGGAATCCTTGCCGTCGCTTCGGCGGCCGCGTGGAGCGACGGCATCAGCCTCGCGGAGTACACGGCCGGACCGCGTTCCGTCGTGGCCGGAATGCCTACCTACACCGTGGCCCTCATGATCGCCGCGCAGCTCATCCTTGCGATGTCGTGGGTCGTGCAGGCCTGCGCCGCTATGACGATCGGCGCGGAAGGACGCTTCAACCACCTCGGATTCGGCGCTCCCATCATCGGTTTCGTGCTGGTGTACGTCGTGAACCAGGTGCTTTCCACGGTTGGCACGTTCTTCCTTCCGCTGTCCGTCACGACTGATGGCCACTTCTCCACCGAGATCATGTGGACCTCGTACCGGGCGACGATGGGAACCGACGGCCACCCGAACGTCATCGGCATCGGCTCCTATGTCCTCGTGCCCCTGTTCGCCCTGATCCTGGGCCTGTGGGCCTCCCGCTCGATCGAAAAGCACACGTCCTTGCGCTAAGAGCATCATGCGCTGACCGGCAGTCGGCGGTGGGATAGGGTTGTGACATCCGATCCCGCCGCCGACTTGTCTGTGAGGAGCGCAGATGACAGCCGAGGGACCCCGCTTCGGGGCCACACCCCAGAACCCCGACCTGCTGCGGTGGATCGGCATTCAGGTCCTGCTTCTTGTCCTGGCTTGGGTAATTGGCATGGTCGTGCGGCGCCTCCTAGCCTCGCGCATGACGATGTCCACGGCCTCGGCGACCCTCACCGGCCTGGGCGGCCTGTGGGGCGGCCTGCTGGTCGCAGGCTGGATCTTCTCCTCCTCCGACATGTGGCGCCCCGCGATGATCGGCGTGGCCGCGGCGGTGGCCCTCGTCGTGGTCGTCATCGTCTCCCTGATCGTCGCGTACCTGCACCCGCGCCCCGGCCTCGACCCTATCGCCGAGGTCGCCAAGCGCGGCGAATCCGACTCCCTCGAATTCAAGTCGAGCGCCCGCTGGAACATGCGCGCCGGCAAGCGCGACGACGCCATGGAAACCGTCATCGCGAAGACGGTCGCCGCGTTCATGAACTCCGGCGGCGGCACCCTGCTCATTGGCGTGGACGACGACGGTCGCCTCATCGGGCTGGGCCCCGACTACGCGACCCTCAAGACCCCGGACGCGGACCGCTTCGAGCTGTGGATCCGCGACCTGTGGGGCCAGCGCCTGGGCACCAACGCGGCCGCGCTGCCCCTCCTCGACTTCGCCGAGGCCTTGGACCCCCAGGAGGGCTACGAGCGCCAGGAGGTGTGTCGGGTGACGATCCCGCCGTCCACGCGCCCCGTGTACCTCAAGGGTCCCAAGGGCAAGGGGGAGGCCGAGCTGTGGGTGCGCGTCGGCAACTCGACGCGGCGCCTCGAGGTCGCCGACGCCGTGCAGTACGTGGCTACGCGTTGGCCCGAATCCGTGCGCGTGTCGCCGCTGACCCGCATCCGCCTGTTCCTCACCATGAGCCGCCACCGCGACACCCCCACCCGCCTGCCGCGCGTCGTCGAGCGCGTCCTCACGGAGCG
>CATWCG010000294.1:0-3022 GCA_958349165.1 uncultured Actinomyces sp.
GCGTGTAAGTTGAATGATGAAAATTTTTGCAAATATGTGATGATGGAAAGGTGTGTTGGATCATGTGGGATCAAATTGAGTCAGCAGGTACTTTGGTTGGGCTGATTGCGGGCGTTGTATCACTCGTGCCGATGTTGGGTTACCTTCGTCGTGTATGGAAGTCTCGGTCAGATGTAATTCGAAAGAATCGCATCTTGAGGGGGTCGGAACTATCGACAATGGAGCGATATCTCGACGTCATTGAGAATACAGATCTTCTGATTGATGAAGCTTGTACCGTGCGTGTACTAAAGAAAGAACTGGCTGAGGATATTGTCAGTTCAATTGTGAGGACCTACTCAAGAAAGAAATATGGGGGAACGATGGGGAGGTTGGATCTTCTTGGGTGCGTGTTCATTGCTTTTGTTTTTCTCTATGCGGTTTGCTTATGTTTATGGGAGTGGAGTAGAGGGTGGGGCTCTGGTGACGTATGGGGTTACTTGTTTCTCTTCGGGTGTCTCTATTCGGTGTTGTTCCTTGTTTCTGTTGTTGTCATGTATCTGGCGTATCTATGCTCTGGAATTTGGAGAAGACGGGTTGCGAAATCATTGAGAAAAGATATTCAGCAGGAGCGTGTCCCGTTGTCTTCAATGGCTGATCTCATTCAGTCTGAAAGTAAAATGGTGTTCCTTGATGGGACCGTGCGTTTGGGGTATGAACCGTTTCTTATGCGCCAGTCTCGGTTTGTTTCTTCTTTAATGGGTGTAGTTAGTTCTCGTGTGGACGGGCGTTGCCTTCAGAGGGGCGAAATTAGGCAGGTGAGAGCTAAAGGATGTGACGATCAAATTAAGTCGATAGTGCAGGCTTATCTGGATTGTCGGCCTGGTGATGTTGAGTCGTCGGTGTTCTTCGTTTTTTCGGAGAATGGTGTGACGAGCGTTAAGGTTGTTTCTATGCTGCGTTCTTTCGGGTATCTGGCCTATGATCTCGGCGCAAGCTCTGATAATGAGCGTCTTCTCAATGCGTACTTTACTGAACTAAATATTTTAAGGGCGTGTGGACTGATTTAGTGTAGGAGAATTTGGTGTTGCGTGTGCATGTATGCATTTCAAGCTTGTTGGTATTCGGCGTGTTTTGGTCTCAATCACTTTGACTATAAAGTGTTCGGGTGCAGTTGGTGAATTGTTGTATAGGTGTGGGATACCCATGACCGTGTGTTGAAGGAGCTTTAGGCAGCTGCAAATGCTGGCGCGGGGTGAAACCTTGCTCTCCCAACGTGCTGTATACGTAGTCGAAGTGCGTGGGGTTACCTTGATGATGTTCATGACGAAGGGCATGGCGTGCAGGCGTTCCATGGGGATACTGCGCAGCTCGTAGGCTTGGGTGTGGTCGGTGTCGAAAGGCTCCACGACCCTGACCTTGTCGGTGTTCATGGTGGCCCTTCCTTGCGTCGGTGCATGGATGCGCTGCGGGGGTACGCGCGGTTGTGCTCTAGCTTAGCCGCGATGCGTCGGTGAGTTGGTCCAGAAACTCATCCCTGGCCTCATGCATGAGAGGCAGAACGAGGCCGGCGTGGGGATGTTGTGAGCGTCGTACCCTTGACACGTGAAGGTTCTCGTCGTTCCCATGGTCGCCCGCTCGCGGATGGGTGGGCCGTGGTCGCGCGCGCAGCGCGTCGCCCGCGCCTTCCAGGACGCCGGCCACGAGGTCACCTTGGCCTGGGGAGACGACGGCAACTGCGCCGATCCCATCGCCCCGACGCTCGAGATCCCGGTGCCCTCGCCCCTCGGCCTTCCCGAGGCCATTGCCCGCCACACCTTCCCCCTGGCCTCGCGCCTCGGCCTCATGGGCCGCAAGCCCGTGCGTAGCTTCGAGGAGGTCCTCTGGCTGACCGGAGCCCTCGACGAGCGCTACACGCGCGCGGCCGTCGATACGCTCCGCGCCCACATGCGCGCCTCGCGCCCCGACGTCGTCTACTCCGAATTCAGCCTCGCCGCCGTCATCGCCGCCCGCGCCGAGGGTATCCCATGCGTGGGCAGCGGCTCGCAGCCGACGACCGCCGCCTACGCCTCCGACCCGCGCAAATCCGCGGGAATTCGACGCCTGCTGCGCGAGATGGGCATGCCCGCCCCGGCCTCGTCTCTGACAATCCTGGAGGGGATGCGGCGCCGCTTCATCCCGAGCTGCCCGACCCTGGAGCCGCGTGCGGGGGAGCGGGCCGTCTACTGCGGGTTCCTGGACGAGCCACCCGCACTGACGCCGACGCCTCGCGATTGCGCCCTCGTCTACCTTGGCGCGGGCAGCGTCCCCGCGGGCGTGGCCGTGCGCGCCGGGCGGGAGGTCGCCCGGGCCCTCGGCTGCGACGTGTCCGTCGCGGGAGTGCCCGAGGCCCTCCACGCTGTGGGGGGCCATGAGGTAGCCTGCGCGCCCCGCTTCGACTTCTCCGAGCTCCTGCCGCGAACCCAGGTTTTCGTGCATCACGGAGGACAAAACTCGATGATGGACTCTCTATCCTACGAGGTCCCCCAGGTGATCGTCCCGGGTCGCGTCTTCGAGCGGCAATTCAACGCCGAGGCCGTGGAAAGCGCGCGCTGCGGCCTGACCGTTCTCGAGCCCAAGCCGGCGCTCATCGCACGCGCCGCCCGCCGCCTCGTCGATGAACCCGCCCTGACCTCGGGGCTCCGAGGGCTGCGCGAGGAACTGTCCTCTCTGGGCGGCACCAAGCGCATCGTGCGCGAGGTCGAAACACTGGTCGGCTAGGCCCAGCCGCGCAGGATCGCCTCCAGGCCCCGCTCGAACTGGGCGTTAAAGTCGTAGCGGCCGTCCAGGAGATCCTCGATGAGCGGGCGCAGCGCCTGCGCATCCTCGGGGTCGAGCGCGGCGCTCGCGGCCGACAGGTCGGCCGGCTGCTCGGGGGAGCCGCCCACCGGGGGAACGACCTCGGCGGCGACGAACGCCGTCGTGTAGATCGACACCGCATTCACGAGACCCAGCATGTCCGCGTTCGGCGTGAAACCGCGCCGGGCGAGCGTCACGAACACGC
>CATWCG010000295.1:0-3014 GCA_958349165.1 uncultured Actinomyces sp.
CTCAAGCGCCCCTCCGGCGAGTGGGTTTATGCGGATGCCTCCGGCACTCTGCTGAGCGGCTGGCTTCGCGACGGCTCCTACGGAGGGGCTGTACTGGTACTACATGGACCCTGCCACCAAGGTGATGCGCACGGGTTGGCTGTTTGATCGCGGCTCGTGGTACTACCTGGGTGACTCCGGCGACATGCACACCGGCTGGATCAAGATCGATGGTCTCTGGTACTACCTGGAGCCTTCGGGTGCGATGCACATCGGCTGGCTCCAGCTCGCAAGTGCGTGGTACTACCTGTCTCCCTCCGGCGCGATGGTGACCGGTGCGCAGGTCATCGACGGCCGAGTATATTCCTTTGACACATCTGGAGTATTGCGGCGCTAACGCCGCCTGCTTCTGATTGACGAGGCCTGGGCCCGGGAATGCTCCACCGCGGAAGTTCCTGGGCCCACTCGCTGTTCCGCACGTGGACCCGCTGTTCCGCACGTGGACCCGCTGTTCCGCACGTGGACCCGCTGTTCCGTAGGTGGGCGGTCTCGCCCACGCACGGAACAGCGGGTTTGGTTGCGGATGAGAGGTCCTACGTGCGGATGAGGGGCTGTGGGTACGTGGTCGTGGATGCCGCGCACGTCGCTTGTTGTCCTGCGGTATGTTGGACGTATCTGCCGATACAGCGGCGACGACGCAATTGCCTCGGTCGCCTGTGAATGCGAAGGAATGCACCATGTCCATGAAGAAACCAGCCGCCATCCTTGCGGGCGTCGGAACGTGTGCGCTCGCGGTCGCGAGCTGTTCCGTGTCCTCTCCGCAGACGCCCTCCGCCCAGTCCGACCCTGGCGCGGACTCGCAGCAGTCTGCTCCCCAGTCCGCTCCTCAGTCGGCTCCCCAGTCGGAGCCGCAGTCCGGCTTGACGGCCCCCATGCTGCCGGTGGGTGACGCCGATACTGCGCTGACATCCAAGGATGGGCAGGATGGTCCGGATGTGCAGAGCGGTGCCCCCGCGCCGTCTGGCGATGCCGAGGCAGCGGAACCTGTCGTCGTCATCGTCCACCTTGAGGAGGGTGCTGATCGTGAGGCGACCCTTGCTTCCATCAACCAGGCCGTGGCCGGGGTCTATCCGGATGCGACCGTCGAGGTCGAACGCGAGTATAAGAACGCCTTGCAGGGCTACGCGTTGCGCGTGCCTGCGGGTTCGCTGGATGCGATCCGTGGAGTGAGTGGTGTGAAGTTGGTGTCCATCGAGCGTGAGACACGCGTCCAGTAGTTGTCCTGTAGGTGGTGGTCGGGTGAGCTTGTGAGGTCGCCCGACCACCTTTTTGTCTCTGCATACACGGAATCATTAAGTTTGACAGCATGGTAGTAATGACCAAATAGCAGTCATGAGTAGCTTGTCAGTTATGCTGTCGTGTTAGGGTGCTCCTGGTGATCGGCGGAGAGGATACGTGGCGGTGTTCCCGCTCGACCGCCCATGATTACAGAGGAGCAGAATATGTCCATGAAGCAAACAGCTCTCGCGCTGGCATGTGTTGGCGGGTGTGCGCTTGCGGTTGTCAGTCCGTCGTTCGCCGCGTCGGCGACCGCCTTCCAGTCCGGTGCTTCGCCTGCAGTGGTCGCCCAGGCGGCCATGGTTGGAAGTGAGGACCGTCCGTCGGAGAGTGTTGAGGTTGTCGTGCGCCTCGAGGAGGGTGCTGACCGTGCGGCTGTGCTCGCGTTGATTAGGGAAGCTGTGGCTGAGTCTTTCCCCGGCGGGTCCGTCGAGGTCGAGTATGAGTACGAGAACATCGCGCAGGGCTTCGGGCTGAGTGTGCCCGACGGATCCGTCGAGGTGATTCGGGGCGTTAGTGGCGTGCAGTCGGCCGACTACGTGTGCGCGAACCGCCTCTGGTAGTGTGCCCGCCGTCGACGAGGCCGTGGCCGGGTGTTCCGGTCGCGGCCTCGTATGTTGTGGGGACGCCTGTTTGTGGCGGGTCATTGGATGTTCTGTTGCGCCCTCGGTGATGTATGCGCGCTGTGGCACTATTTCTAGTTGCTTCAAATTAAGATAAAATTAGAAGTAATTTGAAGTTCGTGTGAATGGAGTAGCCATGAAGACTCCTATCCCTCCGCCTTATCGGCTTGGTGAGCTGCGTGAACGAGTCATCACCAATCTGATGGCTATGGATGATGATCGTCGTCTCCCCGTTATTGCTGTGCTCGCTGGTGGGCTGGATGATCCGGAGTATCGGCCGTGGGAGTATTACTTCCGTGCTGAGCCGGTGCCAGAGGAGCTTAGTCGCGAGGCGTGGTGGTACGCGGTGCGCACTGCGCGTGCCTCGACGGCCCGGCCCACTCCCTTCGTTATGAAGGACGGAACGCGCCTGACGTTTAATCTCCCAGATCGCTTCTTGAGGTTGAATGAGGAAATTACGGCGCAGGCGCGTGGTCAGGTGGAGCTTCCGGGAGAGGTGGCGACGCAGGGGATGAGAGATAGGTATCTGATTAACTCTCTCTACGAAGAAGCGATCACCTCCTCCCAGATGGAGGGGGCTTCGACCACAAGGCGCGATGCGAAAAAGATGCTCCGAGAAAAGAAGGATCCGCGTGATCGCTCAGAGGATGCAGGACGCTTGCAGCGCCAGGGTGAAGAGCGAATTCGTATCTATGGGAGTGAGGGCGATGATCAGCTGTTGCATGTGCCGCCGCCAGCCGAGGAGCTGCCCGAACGACTCAAGCGTCTGTGCGACTTTGCCAATGGTGTGGGTGAGTATGCCTCGCAATATGTGCCGCCCCTGGTGCGGGCACTCATCGTGCACTTCATGATGGGCTATGATCACTACTTCGTCGATGGTAATGGGCGCACGGCCCGCGTGATTGCGCAGTGGGTGATGCTGCGCGAAGGCTTCTTCCTCATGGATTTCGTCCCGGTTTCGAGGCTGCTGCGCCAAGCGCCTGCCCAGTATGCGCGATCCTTCCTCGAGGTTGAGCAGGATGAGGGGGACCTTACCTACTTCCTGATCTGGCATGCGCATATTATCCTGCGTGG
>CATWCG010000296.1:0-3003 GCA_958349165.1 uncultured Actinomyces sp.
GAAACATCGATATACTGCCTGTAGAAGCACAGTCCGACACGACGAGGATGTAGGCCTCCATGACCCTCACGACGACACAGAAGTCCATTCAAGAGCTGCTGCACGGCGACCGCCAGTACCAGATTCCCGACTTCCAGCGCCCCTACGTGTGGGAGGAACAGCAGGCGGAAACCCTGGTCAATGACTTGTTGGGCGCGTGGCGCACGAACGACGGGGACTACTTCCTGGGGTCGATCGTCCTCGTGCAGCACCCCAGCGGCGACGACGTGGACATCATCGACGGGCAGCAGCGCCTCACCACCCTGTGCATCCTCGTGTCTCTGCTGCGTCACCTGGAGGAGGATTCCGCGCTGCGCGGAGAGCTCGGCGAATTGCTCCTCATTCCGCAGTCGCGCATCAAGGGCTTGGACGAGCGGCCTCGCCTGAGCGTGCGCGAATGCGACCGCGAGTTTTTTGACACGTTCATCATCGGCGACAACATCGACTCCCTGCTCGACGTCGACGGCGACAGTCTCACGCGCCCCTCGGTGCGGCGCATCGTCGCCAACGCGCGCGCCATGCTCGACGTGCTGGGCAATCCCGACACGCTCGCGCCCGGAGAGATCAGCGACTTTATCCGCTACCTGACCCTGCACGTGTCCCTCATCGAGGTGTCGACCGATTCCTACCAGGCGGCGCACCGCATTTTCTCCGTGCTCAACACGCGCGGCGTTCCCCTGTCGGCCGCCGACATTTTCAAGGCGCGCGTCCTGTCCCGCGTGGAGTCCGACGCTCGGGCCCGCTACGCGGCCCTGTGGGAGCAGTGCATCGACTCGCTGGGCACGGAGAACCCGGACGCGTTCTTCGGGCACCTGCTCACGCTCACGCTGCGCGCGCCCGCCAAACGGGCCCTCATCGACTCGTTCGACGAGCAGGTCCTCACGCCGTTCTTCGCCTCCAAGAGCGGCGAGGAGTTCATCGACGAGGTCTTGGTTCCTTCCGCTCGCGCGTACACGCTGGCGACGCTGGAGCCTCTGATGGGGCACCACGCGGCTACGCCGCTTGAGCTTTTGCGCCTGTATGATTCCTCGGATTGGAAGCCCGCGGCGATGAGCGTGTTGCGCGCGGGTCGCAGCGACGAGGAAACCGTGTCGCTGCTGTTCCTCCTCGAGCGCGTCTACGGCACGGCTGTTGCCGCGCGCCTCAGCCCCTCGTCGCGCACCGGGATCGTCACCCAGTTCATCGCCGCTTTCGAGGACGGCGAGCCCCTCAACGCCGCCTGCTCCGTGCCGGACAGCGTCCGTCACCGGGCCGCCGAGACCATCTCGAGGCCCCTGCCGCAGTCCTCTATCCGCAAGGTCCTTCTCTACCACGCGATGGTTGCCGAGCACGGGTCCTTCCCGACGCGCCTGCCGCGCTCCATGGGTGTCCTGTGTGGGCTTCCGGCCAGCCACATTCGCGGCGTCGACGAGGACATCGACCTGCGCGCGTGGAACAAGCGCCTGGGGAGCTTCATCCTGTCCACCATCAAGTCGCGCACCGTCAACCAGGCGCCCGACTGGGACACGGTGGCTCGCGCGCTCCACGAGGTACCCACGGTCGGCGACTTCGCGGTCGGCTCCCTGCCCTGCGCCGGGGGCGAGATTCACGCCGCCGACCTGGAGGAGCGCCAGCGGCACCTGACCCAGCTGATCTTGGACTACTGGGACATTCGACGAGATTCCGATGGCGTGGACCTGTCTGTCCTGTCCAGCGCCGAACTTGAGGCCGCCGTCGATAAGCGTTCCGCTGCCCGCGGCCGCCAGGTGCGCCTGGCCGACGTCGTCGCGACCGGCATCATCTCCCCCGGCGACACGTTCACGTGGCGGCGCCGCAACCTCGGCAACGTCTACGTCGTGACCATTTCCCCCGAGGGCACCATCGTCCTGCCCGACGGCCAGGAAGTGTCCTCCCCGTCGGCGGCCGTCGCCGCCCTAACCGGCACCAGCAGCGCCGCCGCCCTCGACGTGTTCGTGCGCGAGTCCGACGGCAAGAAGCTGCGCGACCTGTGGGACAGCTACAGGAGCCGATTCGGGGCGTAAGTTGTGGCAGAAGGGGCCGCCCGCGCGCTCGCCGCGGCGGCCCCTGCGTCTTACGCGCCAGAAGCCGCGTCAATACCGGAGCAGGCGGCACACACGCCCGCTTGCACGTGGGACCCTCGCTGTGCACGTTAACCCGATATCTCGCACGTTAACCCGATATTCTGCGCGTGGGCGGCGCTGCCCAGGCTCACATTATCGGGCCCACGTGCAGTTAAGAGGGCCCAGGCTCACATTATCGGGCCCACGTGCGCGTTGAGGAGCGTGGGCGACTCGTGCACCTCGGGACTGCAACCCGGGACGCCTCAGGGCTCGATCGAAGCAATGTCGCATGCAATTCGATTGAGTGAACTTTCAACATAACGCGAAAACGTTGCAATTCCAACGATACGGTTCTGTGCCGCACACAAGTCGCGAGGGAATTGCATGCGAAATTGGGGGCATAGGACGGCACGGGTTGGAGTGTCGCGCCTCTGGGTGTCAGGTTGCAGCGTGGCTTGCCGGTCCGCGTGGCGTTCGCTCTGCGGCGCTTCGCCTTCAGGCCAGGCCACACCGGGCACCACGGTCAGGCCCGTGCCTCGAAGCCTGCCCGTGCGATCCAGTTCCTCCGACACCCTCCATACCGGCGGTGCGTTTCGGGCTGAGGCGGGGGTTTTGCACCTTTAGGAGCCTTTCTTCGGCGTGTCGCCGGCGTGTCGCGCCTCTATTGCTGCAATCCCCCCCCGTTTGGTGGCAGTGAGGTCACGGTTCGGGGTGGTGTGACGCCCACAGGGAAGACCGCCTCGGCGACGAACGCTGACAACGGGGGGTTGTGGGCGAGCTGTCCTGCGTCTTGGTGGCAGCGATGTCTGGCCTCGTGTGTCACTCGCACGTTCACCCCTGAGATGTGAGCGCGAACCCGCTATTGCGTGCGCTAACCGGCTATATCGCACGTAAACCCGCTATT